>CAOJHG010000050.1 GCA_948435975.1 uncultured Oscillibacter sp.
TCTCTCCCGGCTGGAGGATATCCCGCCTCTGTTTCAGCGGTTCCGGGAAGCTCTGGGCCCCATTGATCTGCTGGTCAACAATGCCGGCATCACCAAGTTTCAGCCTTTCTTGGAGGTAGAACCAGCGCTTTTCGAGCTGCTGACCGGCGTGGATTTCCGGGGCGCCTTCTTCTGTGCCCAGTACGCCGCAAAGGATATGGTCGCAAACGGCGTCAAGGGCTGTATCATCAACATTTGCAGCAACCACCGCCTGACCAATTTTCCCGCCGCCAGCGTGTATGCGCCCACTAAGGCGGCTCTCCACAAGCTGACCCAGCATATCGCCTTGGAGCTTGCGCCCTATGGCATTCGGGCAAACAGCATTTCTCCCGGCTATATCAAGGTGACGGACCCTAACACCGTTTCAGACAGGGAGCGGATGATGGTCTCCAGAATCCCTCTGGGACGCATTGGCCAGCCGGAAGAAATTGCCCACCTGGTGCGCTACCTGGCCTCGGAGGAAGCCGCCTTTATTACGGGAAGCGATTTTATTGCCGACGGCGGCGCGCTCCTCCCTGCCCTGATGGACAACACCTTCGTTTAAGCCGCGCTCAGCACAGTATTCCCGTCTCTTGATAAAATGTCAGAATATCCTGATAGACCTTCTCATGATCCGTCTCAAACAGGATTTCATGCCTCATATGCGGATATTCTATGCAGCGGATATTTTGGAATCCCGCTCCAGACAAGACATGAAGAGAATCTGCCGCTCCCTGATTGCCGCCGGTGCATGGGTCGTCTTCTCCCCGCAGCAATAACAGCGGCAGATTCCGGTTTACATCCTCATACAATCGGGAGTTGTGCATCCTGTCTACCAGGTGGAACAGGTCGCTGAACGCCGAACAGGTAAACCCAAATCCGCAGTATGGGTCCTCGATAAACCCCTGGACCGTTTTTTCGTTATAGCATATCCAATCACAGCGCGTTTTGGGATTTTTCACATACTTATTGAATGCGCCGACACTTAGCGAATCAATCAGCCTGGATTTATACTCAGCCCCATGAACCGTCTTGATGATACCGGTCAGCAGAATCCCTAAGCGGGTCCCCCTCTGGTAATTGGGATAGCCGGACAAAACCACTTTCCCATAACTGCGTGAATCTTGCTGGAGGAGAACACGGGTCGTAATCGTCCCCATAGAATGCGCAAAAATATAAACCGGAAGCTGGGGGAACCGCCTCTTGATAAAATCTGTAACAGTCTTCTGGTCTTCTACAAGCTCCACATACCCCTTTTGGTCTTTGAAATAGCCAAGACATTCCGCCGTGCTTCCATGTCCCCGCATATTCGAGCTGACAGCCGCAAAGCCATTTTGATTCAAGAATTCCGCAAAAGCCTCATACCGGCCCTGATGCTCTTCCATGCCGTGAATGATTTGAACAACCGCTTCCGCCTGCTTCACTTCGTATACGCGCAAATCTAAATGATAACCGTCTCTCGCCTCTATCCATAATTTTTCCATCTCAAATCACCGCTTCCACTCAGAAATACCAGACGCGCAAGCCGTTCCAGGTCCTTTCCTTATTATTCCCTATAGTATAGCGCAAAAACAGGACCGCCGCAAGAGATACGCCGCCTGTCCCACTTCAATCCGCTTTTCTCTGCGGCTCAATATGGTTTTACGGCAATGATGGCAGTAAGAAGCGGCGGTAATGATCTCTCAAAACCGCCGCTTTTCGTATGTAATAAGCCTAACAGGAATCAAGAAAGCTGCGTGAAGGTAGAATGCTGCTTCCGGTATGTATCGTTGTCCTTCTGCTTCAGCTCCCGCTCTACCTGCGCCTTCTGCCGTTCCAGGTCCTTGATCTTGGCCTCGTCCGTCTCGGTGTTGAGCCGCTGCTCCAACTCCTTCTGTTTCTTTTTCAGCTTTTCAATCTCACGGTCTACCTTATCTGTATTGCCAACACAACGTTCCTCTTTTTCACTGCCCTTCTTTTCCGGTCCCTTCGCGCCCTTATCCGGCTCCTCCACCTCGGGGGCGTCTCCATCTGCTTTTTTTGCCTTGGGTGCATCCGGCGCCCGCTCCGGGTCATCAAAATAAATCTTGGGCTGGCCGTTCTCATCTTTGCCCATCCAGTAGCGGCCAGACATCTCCTGCTTTTCTTCCGGAACATATTCATCTTTCACAGGCTTTATGGGCCGGGCCTGGGTCTTCTCCTCGGGCTTCTGAACCTTGGATGCTTCAAGCACCTTTTCAGCCGCTGTCAAGGGCTGAGTTATGTTCGTATTCACACCAGAAATCGGTATCACTGTTCATTCCTCCTTATAAACTCTTACACAATAAAATCAACTGTGGATTCAGACTCCATTGGAGTGGCTTCAATTTTTCCAGTCTCCGTGTAAATGACAGGGCCGCTCTCAATTGGCTCTGCCGCCTCAGCCGGCCTGTTCTCCAGAGCCGCTTTTGTCGTCTCGCTGATTTGGACCCTATCCGTTCCTTGGAGCCGGTCCGGCGCGGCGCTCTCCTCCGCCCGCTTGCGCTCCTCTCTGCGCTTCTCGATGGCGGCCTCCTGCTCCAGCTCTGCCTTCTCACGCTCAGCCTTCGCTTCTGCCTTCATGCCCTTATCCAACTTCTCCTGATATTTGACCGCCTTTTCCGCACACTCGCCGGTATAACCCAGCGCACGCTTCATTTTTTCCGTGTCGCCTTCAGCGCTTGCCTGCCGGTATACGCTCATAGGCGTACCCGATAATTTGATATTTGAGTTCGCGCCGAGGAGCCCTTCCATCATCTGTATGTTCATGCTCACAGCCCCCCTTCCGTTTACAGATTTTGAACAAAGATCTTTGCTTTTTCAAGTCTACCAATTGAAGGATTCCGTTTCAAGGCCTCTGCGCTGAAATGCTCCCTGGATGTCATGAAATGCGCCCTTACGCTTTGCTGTCCGCCTCATAAATCAAAAATCACATGGGGAGATATTCAGCAGCACGCTCAAATAAAATGAACGTCCGCTTTTTTCCATCAATACCGCTCCATGATATTTTTCCGCCACCGCTTTGATATTGGAAAGCCCTGTCCCCTCCGAGGGAAGCGGGCCATCAGAGCAGGTATTCTCAAAGGTCAGCATATAGAAATCCCCCTGCTGCTTCCCGTTGATGCGGATGACCTGAGTCCCGCCGCTGGAACGGCAGGCAGCAATGGCGTTGTCCAGTGCGTTGGCAAAGATCACACAGAGGTCAAAATCGTCGATTCCGCAGGGCTTAGGCAGGAGCAGGGACACCTCCGCCGCAATTTCTTTCGTCAGCCCCAATTTTTCCCCCAGCAGAATATCCACCACCGGATTACCGGTCTGATAGGGAAACGACAGGGATTCTGAGACTGCCGCCAGCTTTTTCAGGTACGCTCTGCTTTCGTCCAGCTTTCCGCTCTTCAGCAAACCGTCCAACACGGACAAATGGTTTTTGATGTCATGGCGGAAGGCTTTCGTCTGCTCATAGCGAAGCTGGGCCTCGGTAATATAAATCTTCTGCGTTTGGGCCGCCTGGGTCAAGGACTGCAGCGCCGCCTGTGCCTGAAAGCCTTGGCAGAGATGACGGTAGGCGTACAGGGTACAGAACAGCGCCGCCAGTCCCATCGCTTGCAGGAGCAGCAGCGTACCGTGCCTGCCGACCTCCTCCAGAGAGATTACAGGGGCAAAAAAGCTGTAGTCGGAATGGAGGATATACAGCTCCGCGGCAAGGAAGAACAGTCCGGGAAACAGCAGAAGTCCGATATAAGGCGTCTGGCTGTCCTCGGTCCAGGCCAGAAGCTTCAGCGCCGCATGATAGCAGCCGATGCACAGCACAAAGAAAAGCCCTTGCGCCGCCAGGAGCAGCAGATATAACAGTGAATTTCCGATGAAATGGGGAAACAGCGCCGCCTCTATGGAGTTGATGATGCCGAAGGAGAGCTGTGAAACATAGAATGCCAGCACAGCGGCCAGCCAGGATACAGACCGCTGGTTTCCCATCCCGAAGCGGCTGATGGCATACAGCCCAAGCACACACACGGCAATGGACAAGGTTCCGCTGAGGGAAAGCCTGACCGAGATAAGCTGAAGTGCGCCAAGAATGAAAAGGTAGGCGGCAAAGTGCCGCAGTTGATGTTTTTTTCCTGTGAGGCGGCTGACAAAGACCATGTGCATCACACCCTGTCCTGCAAGACAAAGACCGTCCAGAAACAGATTGAAGCCGTCCATATCATATCCCCCTCTCTTTCATATCGCGCAAAAGAGCCTGCGTCAGCTCCTATTCCCGCAGCCGAGAGAAGCGTGAACAGATAGGCGGCAAAGCGCCATAGTTGGTGCTTTTTTCCTGTGAAGCGGCTGACAAAGACCATGTGTATCACGCCCTGTCCCGCAAGGCAAAGCCCGTCCAGAACCAGATGGAAGCTGTCCATATCAGATCCCTCCCTCTTTCATATAACGCAAAAGGGCCTGCGTCAGCTCTCGTTCCCGCAGCCGTGAGACGGGAATGGCTCCTCCCTGAGACAGCATGACCTGCCCAGCCCGGCAGCCGCGCACATAGTCCAGATTGACCAGATAGCTTCGGTGACATTTGAAAAAGCGCCCATCTACGCGGTTTTCCAAATCCTCCAGCCTGTTGTAGTAGTCGATAACCGCTCCGCCGCTTTTATGGATGTAGATTTTTCTGCCCAGCACTTCGCAGTATACGATGTCAGAGAGTAAGACGACCTCACAGCCGCCCCCCCGTTGTATCACGATGTCCTTTGCCGTTTTCTGTTCCAATGAGCGGAACGCCCGGTCCATCGTCCGGCGAAAACCAGCGCAGTCCAGGGGTTTGAGCAGATAGTCATATGCCTCCACTTGAAAGGCGTCAAACACGCACTCCTTCAGGACCGTCACAAAAATCAGCAGGCTTCGGTCCCCCCGCTGGCGCAGCAGCCTGGCCGTTTCCATTCCGTCCGGCTGTTCCATCTGAATGTCAAGGAAAATCACATCAAAACCGCTGTTGTCCTCCAGCAAAGCGCGTCCGCTGGAAAAGCGGCTGACAGTGTATGCGGTGATTCGCTTTTCTTCCATATAGCTTATAAGATGGCCAGCAAGCGCTTGCGCCATCTGCGGTTCATCGTCACAGACCGCGAATCTTATCATGTTCACCACCACGTTTCTTGAGCAGATTAGCAAGAATGGGGCAGGAAAGCAATCCTATTGTCATAGAATGTCGAAGATATGTCACGAAATGCTTCCCTGCGCCATAGCGGCCGTACCCCATCCCGGCGGCAGGCAGGCGGTTATGCTCTGACATCATTTTACCGCAAACCACCGCCTGTGTCAGCTCAATCATTCGCTTGTCTGTTACAGTATTTCCTTTTTTCCGAATTGTGTTGCTGCCAGCGTGAGCAGTACGGCAAATACAGCGATTGCACAAGGCAGGAACGGCATCAGGGCAAACGCGGTGCCGGAGGTCTCCGCTGTAAAATCATGCAGGGAGCAGGACACCAGATAACCGCTGTAAAACAATCCAGAGCGGCGTGTTGGCCACAAGAATACCGGGAATCACCAGCGGCAGACTACTCATCGCGCAGATTTTGGGTTGTCCACAGTCCAACGCCGAGAAAAAGGAGCGTTTCTGCCAGAGCAAACAGTATGGCCGTGTGCGCCTATGGCAGCCGCGGGCTTCAGCATCACAGCGTCCTCATAGCTTTGCCCTCTGCTTTCTGGCGGCGTTGTCCTGCTCCACGATGGCGAAAAATTCAGCGTTATCCGCGTTCCGTATCTCATGGATGCTGGAGGGGTCAAGACCGTTGGTCGGTTCATCCAGAATGAGGATAGGCAGACGGCTTAACAGCGCCAAGGGGTCCTCAATGAAAGAGCCGGTTTCCCGCAGAATCGCCAGACGGTCATTGGGAAACCGCTACCTTACTCTTTGATGGCGGCGTTTACAAGGTGAATTGGCCGTGTTATAATCAAGCTGACAAATCAGGATTTGATAGAGAGGTGCTTGTCAATGGAAAGCAGTACTGAGTATATACGGCTGTTTATGGAATATGAATCTGATGATATGCCCGTAGTGTATTTTTATGAAGTGGATTTGAAGGACGACCGCCTTGCGCTTAGAGAGATGGAAATTTTCGCGGACAGGACAGTAAAGATTGAGAAGGACCCTTATTGTGATGTCATTGAAGTATGTCCAATCCCAACCGTCGATGAATTGAACGCAAAGGTCTGGGGAGATGGCTTCCATGCAGCGGTTATTTCCAAAGAAGAATTTGATGAAATATGGAATACCAGAATTTATAGTGGAAGCCTGGTTGCTGTCTGACTTCCAGTTTGTCGGGGAGACGTCAAGATAGATCATTCATTTTTGCATAACAAAAAGCTCCTGCTGGCGGATGCAGATACGCGCATGAACGGATTCCTGTTATTTTTCTGACAGCCTGTGACGAGGCCCCGGACAAACTGGCTGGGCTTGGCCTTGGTGCGGATGATTATATTGCAAAGCCCTTTTGCCCCAGGAGTTTTTGCTGCGGGTCTATGCTGTTCTGCGCCGGTGCTACAAAGAGGACGCGCCAGTTTTAAGGCTGGAATGCTGCTCTGTCGATTTCAGCCGGGCAGAAGTGGACAGGAGCGGCGCGATACTGCCTTTGACAGCGATGGAGTTCAGTCTCCTGGAAACCTTTGCAATGTTTGATTCATTTACAACACACAAATAGAAAGACACCCTGGAACCTTTACAATTCCAGGGTGTCCTATGGCAGCGGGTGAAGGATTCGAACCCTCACATACAGAGTCAGAGTCTGCTGTGCTACCCTTACACAAACCCGCTATATCTTTACTGTTCAGCAACATGTACTATTATACAGAAAAACTTTCGGTTGTCAAGAGGGTTTTTCATTTTTTTTACTTCTTTCTTAAAATATCACAGTCCCTTCTCAATCCCACATTCCCTTTGCATACAACTGCGAATCAGGATAGAATAAACAGGCGAAACTTACTATTTCAAACCCCAGATATATGACTCGAAGCTGCGAAATCCAAATTATTTTCTCCTCTGCGCAACTCCTTTCAAAATTCTTCGTCTTTATAGGCAGAAGCGCTTCTATCCAGCAGCTAATACAAAGGAGGGACCCTATGGAAGACAGCAAAATCGTTGAGCTGTACTGGTGCCGGGACCAGCAGGCCATTCAGGAAACCGCCGGGAAATATGGCAGCTTCCTGGCCCGTATTTCTCAGAACATCCTGCGCAGCTCCAGAGACGCGGAAGAATGCGTCAACGACACTTATCTCCGCGCCTGGAACTCCATCCCTCCAACCCGCCCAAAGGCCCTCCAGAGCTGGCTGGGGTGCATCATCCGCAATCTCTCCCTGGACCGCTGGAAGCAGAGGCAGACAGATAAACGCGGCGGCGGGCCGGAGGTCCTCTTGGGAGAACTGGCGGACTGTGTGCCCACGTTCCAGGACCCTGAATCTGTCTTGGAGGACCAGGACCTGGCCCAAGCCCTTAGCAAGTTCCTCAAAAAGCTCTCACATGAGAACCGGCTGATCTTCCTTCAGCGTTATTGGTATGGCGAAAGCATCGCCAGTATCGCGGCGGGCCTGGGATGCAGGGAGGGAAAGGTCAAATCAGCTCTATTCCGCTCCCGAAAAGCACTGCGGGTCTACTTGGAAAAGGAGGAAATCTCACTATGAAAGCAGAACGTTTATTCCGCGTCCTGGGCCTGATCGACCCGAAACTAATCGAAGAGGCTGCGCCAGGGCTTCCCGTCCGCCGGCATATTTCCTATCGAAGCATCCTCCCAGCAGCGGCCTGTCTCGTTCTGGTCTGTTTCCTGGGAATCGGCTGGCTCTTCTCAGAAGGCTATGGCGGCTTCCGCACTGGCAGCAGCTCCAGCGGCACTTCTGATGGAATGGGCATCGGACACACAGATGAGAACAGCGGTATTACTTTCATGAAATACAGCGGGCCGGTGTTTCCCCTAACTACATTTGAGGACCCTGGCGGACTCAAGGCGGATCGTCTGATTACATGGGACTTTGCTCCGGGCTCCTATGCGGACGGTGAACTGCGGCAGTGGGGAGCCGCTGTGACAGACGCCTACCAAATCTATAATCCCACAGATCAGGATATTACTGTGACGGCCCTTTACCCCTTCGCTGGTAATTTCTCAGACCTCCCTCAACTACTGCCCAGCGTAACGGTGGACGGCGCAGAATGGAACAGCACAGGACTCTATGCAGGCCCCTACTCCGGCGGCTTTCAGAGCACCTTTGGAGCCGATTTGCCGGATACCATGAATCTGGACACCCTGGACAGTTGGACGGAGTACAAGGCACTTCTGGAGAGCGGAGAGTACCTTGAAAAGACACTGGGAGAGACCACGCCGCTGAACATCCCCGTAACTGTCTATCACTTCACGGACTTCGCGGCCCCACATGAGAAGTATCAAGCTGCCACGCAAGCAATCTCCTTTACGATTGATGAAAGCGCAACCCAGATTCTGACCTACGGTATCAACGGTTATGAGGCCAACGATAGCGGCTTCCGGCGATACAGCTACTTTGTCCCAGACGGGAGGCGCCGGGAGTCGGAAATCAAGCTGCTGATCGTTTTGGGCGAAGACATCCAAAACTATGAGCTGCAAGGCTACAAGGACGGCGGCTGTGAAGACGGTGAGGAAATTGACGGCGTATCCTGCACTGTCACTCGCACGGAAACTACGCTGGATACTGTTCTGGACCAGCTCTGCCAGGCAACGGCAACTGACTCGGACAGCCCCCTTGCAGTTTTCTCTTATGATATGTACCGGCGCGCCGCGGCAGAACTCCTGGTACAATATGGCCCCCTGAGCAGCAGTTCATCTGTGGACCGCTATGCTGATGGGAGGCTGGATGACATCTTATGGGAAACAATGAGCCATGATCGAGTGCTATACCTATCTGTTCCTCTAACAATTCCCGCTGGATGCAGTATTTCCGTCTCATTCCAGCTCTGGAAACCGCCCAGCTATGACTTCCATTGCTCTGGCACAGAAAACGTAGGGCTTCAAGGCTACGATTTAGTCACGCGTCTGGGTTCCAAACTGGAATTCACCAGTCAAACCGCAGCGCTGGTAAACACGGACGGCATCATCCTTGCGGGACAAAACTTCGGGTTTGATCTTGAACAGGGACACAGTACAGTTTTGCTTGATCTTGAGGAAGAACATTATTATTTGGAAATCTGGGCCGAAGAAAGCTAAGTATAACCAAAAAGAACCGCTGAAAAATTCCCAGCGGTTCTTTTTAACTTAGTGATTTAGGCAAAAGAAAAGCGGACTGCAAAAACAATCCGCTTTGTGTTGGCGCCACCTATCTTCCCGGGCCGTCGCCAGCCAAGTATTGTGGGC
>CAOJHG010000051.1 GCA_948435975.1 uncultured Oscillibacter sp.
GAACCATGTCAGGCGGGGAACCGAGCAGCATTAAGCGGGATCTTTCATGTGCCGTGAGGGCGCCGGCTACGCAGCTGCATACGGAGGGCTTTTTTGATTTACACCATCTGCGCCCGCTGTTCCGCCGACTGTCAGACGGTTGGAACGCATGAGGGGGAAGGATGCCCCGCCGGAAACACGGAAGCAAACCGGGCGTATGATTACAAAAGAAAGCGGGTGTGCGTATGTACCAGGCCTTATATCGGAAATGGCGTCCGAAAGCCTTTTCTGACGTGATCGGCCAGTCCCATATCACCGAGACGCTCCAGAGGCAGGTGGCAGAGGGCCGGGTCTCTCATGCGTACCTCTTCACCGGCACCCGGGGCACCGGAAAGACCACCTGCGCGAAAATCATGGCAAAGGCTGTGAACTGCGAGGCCCCAGAGGACGGCAACCCCTGCGGTAAATGCCCTGCCTGTCTGGGGATCGAGAGCGGCCTCTTTCTGGATGTGCAGGAGCTGGACGCCGCCTCCAACAACGGTGTAGACCAGGTCCGGGCCCTCCAGGATGAGGCGGTCTACACCCCGGCAAAGGTGAAAATGCGGGTCTACATCGTGGACGAGGTTCATATGCTCACCGCCGCCGCCTTCAACGCTCTGCTGAAAATCTTGGAGGAGCCGCCGGAGCACCTGATGTTCATCCTGGCCACCACGGAGATTCACAAGGTCCCCGCCACCATCCTTTCCCGGTGCCAGCGGTTCTCCTTCCGCCGCATTCAGCCGAAGGACATCGCGGACCGGCTGGCCTATGTGGCGAAGCAGGAGGGTATCCGGTTAGAGGCGGATGGTGCAGAGCTGCTCAGCCGTTTGGCGGACGGTGCTCTGCGAGATGCACTGTCTCTGCTGGACCAGTGCGCGGCGGCAGGGGGGGCCATTGACGCAGGCGCGGTACTGGAGGTGCTGGGCCTTGCGGGGAACCTTCAGACCGCCCAGTTGATGGAGCACATCCTGAACCGGGACCCTCAGGCCGCGCTGCTGCTGCTGGACCAGTTATATGGCGGCGGGAAGGACATGGGCGCGGTGCTGTCGGAGCTGGCTGTACTGGTGCGGGACCTGCTACTGCGGATGACGGCTCCCGAGGGCGGCGCTGCGCTGCTGTCGGGGGGGTATGACAACGGCGTTTTGGACCGTCTGAGCCGGGGCGCGCCTGCAAACCGCTTCCTGTACCTGGCGGAGACCTTGCAGAGCGCGTCGTCGGCCTTGTATGCCAGCGTCAACCGGCGGCTGGATACAGAGCTGTGCCTGCTGCGTTTGTGCGACGAGAGTCTGTGCGGCGACATAAAAGCGCTGGAGGCCCGCATAGAGCGCCTGGAAAAAGAAGGCGCGGCGGTTGTGCCGAGACCGGTCACACCGCCTGCCGCACCCCCAAAAGTCAAGGCGGCGGACACACTGCCTGGAAGTCCCGCGCCAGAAAAGGCAAAAGTACTGGACGCGCCTCCCTGGGACGACGCCCCGGTGAAGAAAAAGAAGACAGAAGCGCCGCCTCCGAAGGAACCGGACCCGCTCCCGTGGGAGGACCGTTTGGAGGAACCTCCTTTGCCGGAACCCCCGCCCTTCTTCGAGGAGCCGGGACAGCGGGTTTTTGATATTCCCGACGAGATACTTGAACCGGAGGCCCCCGCAGCAGACAAACCCGCTGCGGAGCCTGCGGAGGAAGCGCCGGAAGAGGCGGCGGATGAAGAAAAAGCCCCGCCCGCCGCAAAAGGTGTCTCCCTGGACTGGCGGACACTGGCGGAGAAGTGCAAGGGCCGACTGCCGCCGATGTACCGGGCCTTTATGGAGATGTGTACCGGCGTACTGGAAGGGGACTTGATGATCCTCTTCGCCCCAGATGAGATTACCGTGGGGCGGCTGGATAACGACCGGGTGCGGACCGTCCTGCGGGAGGAGGCGGAAGCCTTGCTGAAACAGCCTGTCCGGATTACGTTCCGGGTCGGCGAACCGAAAGCCGGCGCGCCGCAGGAGAACCTGAAAAACCTGCTGAAATTCGGCAGTAAATTTGACAATATTGAGATTAAGTGACAACGCAGAAAGAAAGGGGAATACGAACGATGGGATACAGTGCCCGCCGCGGTTTCAACAACGGCAGCATGAAGGCCACCGGCGCACAGCGTCAGGCGGAGGTCCAGCAGAAAATCGCAAAGATGCAGGAGGCGATGAACGCCGCTCAGACGGAGGTGGAGAACAAGACCTTTACCGCCAGCGTGGGCGGAGGCGCGGTGGAAGCGGCGGTGAACGGAAAGAAAGAGGTGCTGTCCGTCCAGATCAAGCCGGAAGCCGTGGACCCGGAGGATGTGGAGATGCTCCAGGATCTGGTTGTCTCCGCAGTAAATGAAGCGCTTCGCCAGGCGGGGGATGCCATGGACAAGGCCGTTTCCAGCGTCACCGGCGGCCTGGACCTGAGCGGCTTCGGCTTTTGAAACGTTCCAGGAACAGGAATTGACTGAAAACAGGAGATAGAAGGCGGGGCGTTTTGTCTGCTCAGCTTCTATCTCCTATCTTCTATCTCCAATGGGAGGAAAGGACATGAAAAGACGAATCGCGGCGGCAGTATTGGCCTGCGCCCTGATGACCTCCTGTGCCGCACGGCCAACGGAACCGGTGAAGGCCCCGGAAGACCTGGAGGCCCGGCCCGTCATCGCCTATGTGCCCCTGGACGACCGGCCGGACAATGTGGAGCGGGTGGTATATCTGGCGGAGTCCGTGGGCTATGCGCTGGAAATGCCAGAGCTGGACCTCTACCGGACCCGTCTGGACGGTCAGCCCCTGAACGGGAACGGGACCCAGTGCGGCGACCCTTGGGCCCTGTATCAATGGGTGCTTGCCCAGGAGGCGGCGGGCTGCGACCGGTACATCCTCTCCCTGGACCAGCTCCATTCCGGCGGACTGGTGGCCTCCCGGTCTGCCAGCGGTTATGAATGCTCTCTTCCCGACGGCGGGACTGCCCAGGTACATTCCATGCTGGATGCACTTTTGACGGCGCTCTCCGCAGACAAAAACAACCTGGTCTGGCTGTTGGATTCCGTCATGCGGCTGGCCCCTACCGTGGGATATGAGGGCGGCACATTGGATGAATACAATCAGATTCGGGCCTTCGGCGCTCTGCCCCGGCGGACGCTGGAGGGACAGGCGCTGAATCTGGAGTCCATTGATGAAGGCTATTGGTGGGGCCCTGATGGGGAGGACCTCCGTTCTCAGGCGAAGGAGGCAGGCGCCTATGAAACCGCCCTCCAGCATGTGCGGTCCCGGGAGCGGAAGCTGACCCTCTCCTACGTAGTGCAGGATACGCTGGCGCAGCCGGGCTATGAAAACTTCCGGCTCTTGATTGGCATTGACGATTCCTCTCTGGAGGACTGCATTCAGAAAAACGAGATCGCCTTTCTCCGGCAGGGACTTCGTGTGGACGCGGACCTTGCCTTCAAGGCGGTGGCACGGATGTATCTGGATGAGTCCGGCGGGCTGATGAACGGAACAGCGGCGGTGCGGTACTTCGGCGGCACAGAGGACCAGCCCGCCTGCGACTATGATTTTCAGCCGCTGGAGGTCATTATGGAGGAGCATTTCCGGTTCTTCGGCCTGGAGGCGGCGGAGCCTGCGGAGGCGGTCCTGCAAGTCCTGGTGCTGACACAGCCGGAGGACGACGCGCAGAGGGAGGCTTACTGTACACAGCTTCTGCAAGCGTTGCAGGAATGCCGGAAGGACAATCGGCCTGTCGTGCTCATTGACGCGGGCAACGGGCGCTACGGCACGGCTTTCCATGACCGGCTGACAAAGGAAATCGAGCTGGGCTGGCTGTTGAGCTATGCGGGATTCCTGGATATGGCCATTGTTACCGGAACGGCTCTGAGCCACGGCGCGGCCCGTCTGGCGGTTCTGCAAAGGGGCGGCGGTGACGAGGCCATGGAGCGGGCCTTCGGCAAGACCCTGGTGGACAGCGTCATCAAGGATTTCTGCTACAAGAATGTGGTGCGTGAGGACCTGCTGGCCTACATCCGGAACGACCTGGGCGGCGACCCTAACAACTTCTGGGTTCCGGATATCAGCCGGGAGGACCTGCTGGCCCGCCTAAAGGATGGAATGGACGAGGCCGCAGAGGACGTGATTCGAAATTTTGAGAGGAGCAATCTTCTGGTATCGCTGGCGCCGTCGTATTTGTCTTCGTCCTATGCGGAACGGGGGTGGGGCGGCGTGGCTCTGGAGGACTACTGCTTCCCATGGGACCGGGCGTTTGAGATTGGTATGGATATTTGGCTGGGAGACTTCATGGAGCCGCACAAACAAATCCTTGGCGTGTATTACAAGTAAAGAAATACGCGGGGCCTGCCGTTGTTTGACAGACCCCGCGTTTGTTTTATCATGCGGAATTAAAGCAGCTTCACCGTGTAGTATACGGCCAGGGCGAAGACGACAATGGCCATGCACCCCATCGCATAATAGGCCGCCGACGCGCTGACCAGAGCTACCGCCACACCCGCAGCAGACAGCCCGCAGGCCAGATAGATCGGGAATGGGTCAGCGTTGGAGGGCAGCAGGAACCCCAGCTTTTCCTTCTTCGTCATCCACGCCAGGAGAGCCAGCGCCGCCAGGAACAGCACCGCACAGACCCGCATAGGCGTTCCTAAAACGAGATGGTTCGCAAGACGGCGGCAGATCCACATGACAATAATGGAACCGCTGAGGACCGTCAGGGAGATTGAGCACTCCCGGTCATACATGGCCCAAAGGATGCTGAGGACCATGGCCACCGGGACCACAACGCTGAGCAGAGTGACGGCGGGGATATAATACATCCGGATCAACGTGCTTGCGCCAGCCAGGAACGCGCCTGCGCCGGCAACCGACCAGCCGATAACGCGCCGCCCCTTGACCTTGTTCCATAAGACGCTCAGCACAGCCCCAACGGCCAGCACAGCCAGACCCACCCAGACCAGATTTTTCAGATAATCGTCCCAGAGAAGGTTTTGCTCTACGTTGCCGTTGATATAATACCGGCGGATGAGAAACAGGTACATTTCCGCCACACAACCCGCCAGGAAAAAGATCATCGCGCCATTCAATAATTCGTTCCGCTGGTTCCGCTTTGCCGACCCGGACTTATCATTTGGATTCTTTGCCATTTATCATGACCTCCAAGGATGTGTTTTTCAACGCTCGACCTGCCTTCGTGCTCCCCATGGGCCTGGCCCCTCGCCGCTCCTTCGCGGACGGCGGGAACATGGGGGCGGATCGGGTTTCTTTCATGGATGCAGCCATTGGCCGCCGACATACTTCGATAGTATAGCAGACTTTTTTCCCATTTGCAAGGGCAACCTCTTCTGGATTTTGATTTTTTCCACGGGGCCCCTGATTCCCCGTTGAGAACTGGGGAGACAAGTGGTATACTGATAAAAAATGACCAAGAAAAACTGTGAGGATTGTAATGAAACGATTGATTTTATACTTGCTGTATATGCTTTTGCTGACTGCCTGCGCCGCTCCAGCCCCAGCGCAGGAGGAGACGCCGGAAGTTGCACAGTTGATTGCCATGGATACCCTTATGACCTTCACCGCCTATGGGGAGGACGCAAAGGCGGTGGTCCAGCAGGCGGCGGAGGCCATGCGGACGGCGGAGGCCATGTTTTCCCGGACCCTGCCGGAAAGCGAGGTATCCCGGCTGAACGCTCAAGGCAGCGGAAAGGCTGGCCCGGAGCTCCAGCGGCTCCTGGAGGCGGCTTCCCATTACTGGCGGGAGACGGGCGGCGCGTTTGATATCACCGTGGCCCCGGTGGCGTCCGCCTGGGGATTCACGACGGACAGCTTTCAGGTCCCTGACGCGGAGGAGCTGGAGTCCTTGAAAGAGCTGGTGGACGGCTCTGGGGTAACGGTAGACGGACCGGCGGGAACGGTATCTTTGAAGGCTGGACAGTCCATTGACCTGGGAGGCATTGCGAAGGGCTACGCCTCAGACCTGGCGGCGCAGATGTTTGCTTCGGCGTCGATCCAGCGGGGAAAGGCGGAGCTGGGGGGCAACATCCTGGCATGGGGCGTCCGGCCTGACGGAAATCCTTGGCGCGTGGGGATTGTAGACCCAGCCCGTCCGGAGGCGGGGGATGCTTTCGTGGGTATTGTGGAGCTGGAGGACAGCGCGGCGATTACCTCCGGCGGCTACCAGCGCTTTTTCGAGGCAAACGGCCAGCGCTATCACCACATTATCGACCCGGCTGCTGGATGGCCGGCAGACAGCGGGCTGACCTCTGTGACGGTGGTGGCCCGGATGGACGGCGGCGGGGAGCGCTTGAATGGGACCATGTGTGACGCATATTCCACGGCGCTTTTCATTATGGGAGAGGAAAAGGCCCTGGATTTTTGGAGGAGCCACCAGACGCAGACAGAGTATGAGGATGCGTTTGACCTGGTGCTTGTGACGGAGGATGGAAGGGTGATTGTCACAGAAGGGCTGTCTGACCGGTTCCATCCGATTGAGGACAGCGGATATGAATATGAAACGGCGTCCTAAGCTGCGGCCTGCGGCGTGGGATGGTGCAGTCGTGGGGCTGGTCCTGGCGCTGGCGGTGGGGTGCGGAGTGCTTCTTCGCGGGAACGGCGGCAGCGGAGAAATGGCGGTCGTCTCCATCAACGGGGAGGAAGTGGACCGCTTTTCCCTGGCTGAAAGCGCTGGAAAGCGGGAATATCTTGCGAACGGCTATGTGTTGGTAGTGGCGGTTTCCTCTGAGGGCGTGCGGGTCGCGGAGGCTGGCTGTCCTACGCAGGACTGTGTTCACACGGGAGTCATTTCCCGCAGCGGACAGAGCATCGTCTGCCTTCCAGGGCGGTTCATTCTTCGCCTTGCCGGTGGGACGGAACGTGGAAATGGGCCGGATGTGGATGCGGTGATTGGTTAGGACAGAAAGGGGGTCCCGCCGTGCGGACAAAGAAGCTTACCGCTTGCGGACTGCTGACGGCTGTGGCGCTGGCTCTCAGCTATCTGGAGAATTTTTTCCCCCTTGCTTTGGCAATCCCCATCCCGGGAATCAAGCTGGGCCTGGCCAATATTGTCACCGTGTTCGCGCTTTATGCCATGGGCGCGGGGCCTGCCTTTCTGGTGCTGGCCGCCCGCTGTCTTCTGGGCGCTGTGTTCGCAGGCAATATGAACGCACTTCTTTTCTCCCTTTTGGGGGGATTCTCCGCGATGCTCGTCATGACCGCGCTTTCCCGGCTGCGGGGACTGTCTCTCTACGGCGTCTCGATTGGAGGCGCGGCGGCCCATAGCTGCGGACAAATTGCGGCGGCCCTGCTGACCTTGGGCAGTACGGCTCCCATGTATTATTTGCCGGTCTTGCTGGCGGTATCCCTGTTTACCGGCAGCTTGACTGGACTGGTATCCGCCTGTCTCTTTCGGGGGCTGGTGCATGTGGATTTATGGAAAGGGTGACAGAGATGGATAAAAAGGACCGAAAAGACGAAATCATTCTCCAACAGCTTGAAGTCATTCAAACGCTGACGGAACACAATTTGAAACGCATGGGCGCGGATTTCTGGGGAACGCCCCCCGCGCCCGCCGCCCCGGAGCCGGACGCAAAGGCCCCCGGCGTATCTCCCGCGCCCTCTGCCGGGAAAGGAACAGAGACTGCCAAGCCGGAGGAGGAAGCGCCGCCTTTGGAGAAGATGGAGGACCTACAGGCAGAGCTGGATGGCTACATTGGACTGGAAGCGGTGAAAAAGGAGGTCCGGAATCTCATCAACCTGGTGACGGTCCACCAACTGCGGGAAAAGAATGGGCTTCCGTCTGGAGGACTGTCTCTGCACATGGTTTTCTCTGGAAATCCCGGTACCGGAAAGACCACCATTGCCCGGCTGATGGCCCGGATTTATCACGCGCTGGGCATCCTCTCCAAGGGACAGTTGGTGGAGGTGGACCGGAGCGGACTGGTGGCGGGATATGTGGGCCAGACCGCCATCAAAACCGGCAAGGTTGTGGAAAAGGCTCTGGGCGGCGTGCTGTTCATTGACGAGGCCTACTCCCTGAACGGCAGATCCGAAAACGATTTTGGGCAGGAGGCTATTGACACGCTGCTGAAAGCCATGGAGGATCACCGGAAGGATCTGGTCGTGATTGCGGCGGGCTATGATGGGCTGATGGATGATTTTGTCCATTCAAATCCCGGCTTGGAATCCCGGTTTAACCGCTTCCTGCATTTCGAGGATTACAGCCCGGACCAGCTCATGGAGATTTTCCGGATGCAGTGCGAAAAAAGCCGCTATACCCTGGCAGATGACGCAGAAGAGGCGGTCCGGGAGCTGCTGGAGCGGGAGAGCCGGGATCAGGTTTCCTTTGGCAATGCCCGGGGGGTGCGGAACCTGTTTGAGCGGATTTTGGTGGTTCAGGCAAACCGCCTGGCAGGTCTGGAGGCCGTCACGAAGGAAGACCTGATGCTGCTGGCGGCGGAGGATATCCAAGGCGTATAGCAGCAAAATAGAAGTGACATTTTGCGGAAAAAGTGCTATTCTAAAACTAGGAATAACCAGGAGGGGTGAAGATGAAAACGGCAAGGCTTTTTTTCGTTGGAATGTATCTTCATCTGGCGCTGAGCATCGTTACGCATATTGGGTTCCTGGTCCTGGACGGGAATACCAATGAATGGAGCCGGAGGATGCTGGCCTGTGTCTATCTGCTGGAGGCCGTCCTGGCGGCGCTGGCCGGCTGGATCTGCGTGGTTATGGGCGTTGTCGCCAGCGGCCAAAGGCATATGGGGCGGCTGGTCATGGGCTGGCGGCTGCTCAAGCTGAAAACCATCCCCTTTTATGTCCTCAATTTTCTTTGGAGCGCGGCCGTCTGGGGAGTTTTTATCATCACGCGGCAGAGCGTACCAATCCCGCTGCTGGCGGTTCCCTTGGGCCTGACCTGCCTCTTTGTCTTTCAGAGCGGCTGCCTGGGGATCTCGCTGGTACATACGATGCGGCGGCATGGAGACGGCCCCTCTGCCCTGCATTACCTGGGCCAGATCCTTCCCTTGGCGGACATTGTCAGCACGCTGTTTCTGCTGCGGGTCCTGCATGTGGACAATATCAACTGACCGGAGGAACCATCCATGCGAATGCTTACAAAACGCTTGCTCTGCGGATTCCTGGCGCTGGCCCTGCTGACGGCCTCCGCTGCCGCCGCTTACTATCCTGATAAGGAGCATCTGGCCGTGGACTATGCCAGTATGCCCTTGGACGGTTTCGACGAGGCCGCCCTCTGCGCCGCACTGGAGACGCTGGAGGACCTTCATGATTCCGGT
>CAOJHG010000052.1 GCA_948435975.1 uncultured Oscillibacter sp.
CGTTCGTGCTCTCAACTGAGAGAGTGTTTTTTACATACCTTGTGACCCTCTTATTTTAACAACTTTCCAGCTAAAGTCAAGAGGTTTTCTCCATATTTTGCTTTAGAATCTTGATGAGGCGGGAAGCGTCTCCGCAAAACTCAACGGCAGGCTCCTAAAACCGGTTTTCCCATCTGCGCTCCTGCAATTTTTTATCAATAGCCAAATATCTCGGAAAAAGATGCGAACCGGTAAATTTACCCATTCTTCAGGAATCCTTTTTCTGTAATTGGCAGATTCCGAAAACACCTTATACGTCAAAGTTTTCATGGGAGTTTTATTTGCTCTTGACACCGGGGAAACAGGTGCTATAATCTAAAAATGCCAGTATCTCTCTGCATTAGTGGGATATGGTGTGAGGCTGATTTGTGCCTCGAAATCGTTTACGTAAAGGAGTGCGTGATGAAAGAACATAAAAAAGGTCTGGCATTGTGGATCATCATCGTCTTACTGCTGCTGGCCGGCGCACTGCTGGCTGGGTCCCCCGGACGGACGGAAAGTGTTCAGGAGGCTATGCGGGATGCGGTGCTCCACGATGTCAATCAAGTGAACCTCTTTGGCCTGAAGGCGGTAAACCCCGGCATGATCTCCGCCTTCGTGGTGACAGGAATCCTGCTTTTGGCCGCCGCCGCAATTCGTATTTTCGCCATTCCCCGCTTCCAGTATATGCCGGGAAAATTTCAATTGATTCTGGAAGAGGCAGTGGGCGTCTTTGACCGTATGGCCCATACCAACAGCCCCCACCGCTGCGGCTTTCTGAGAGCTTACCTTTTTGCCGCGGGCGCATTCGTGTTCACGGGGACTCTGTTTGAGCTTTTGGGTCTCCAGGCGGTGACGGTCCACGGCCACCCGGTCACCCTGCCCGCGCCGCTGTCCGACGTCAACGCCGCCATTGCTCTGGGTACGCTCTCCTATCTGGTGATCCTCTCTGGAGGCATTGCCGGGAACGGCCCCAAGGGAATCTTGAAGACCCTGAAAGAGTTCTCCTTACCGATTTCCATGAGCTTCCGGCTTTTTGGCGCACTGCTCAGCGGCCTGCTGGTGACAGAGCTGGTATATTACTTTGTCAACCTGAGCTTTGTGCTTCCGGTGGTGGTGGGGGTGCTGTTTACCCTCCTTCATGCCCTGATTCAAACCTATGTCCTCACTATGCTGACGGCGCTCTACTATGGGGAGGTTTCCGAGGTCTCTCACAAGCCGGAGAAATCCTGAACTAATGGAATGGGATTCCATAAAAACATATTTGGAGGTTATCAACGATGAACAAAGTGATGAAGAAACTGTATGCCCTGGGGCTGGTCCTGCTGCTGGCCATGGCCCTGGCTGTGCCCGTGTGCGCCTCGTCCCAGCCCGCCGGAGACGCCGGCCCCGCAGAGGAGACTCAGGCAGATAACACCATCGGATGGAAGGCCATCGCGGCAGGAATTGCCGTAGGCGTTGCGGCGGCAGGCGGCGCGGTCGGCATGGGTATGGCAACCGCCAAGTCCGCCGAGGGCATTGCGCGCCAGCCTGAGTCCGAGGGAAAAATCCGTACAACCCTGATGCTGGGCCTGGTGTTTATTGAGACCGCCATCATCTACGCGCTTCTGGTGGTCATCCTGATTATCTTCGTGTTGTAAGGCGGGTGGCGTTTGTGAATATTCCATTGAATATTGATTGGCAGCAGATTTTACTGCATTGGATGAATCTCGCCATCCTGACCGGCGGACTGTACTTCCTTCTGTTCAAGCCGGTGAAGCAGTTCATGGCGAAGCGGGAGGCCTATTATAAAGACCTGGATAACCAGGTGGCGGAAAAGCTGGCGGAGGCGGAAAAAATCAAGGCTGAATATCAGGCCAAGATGGACGCCGCCGCCGAGGAAATCCACCAGGCCCGCGCCAAGGCTCAGCAGGTGGTGCAGCAGTCCGCCGAGGAACAGCTTGCCCAAGCGAAAATCCAGGCGCAGCAGATTGTGTCCCAGGCTCAGGCGGAGGCCTTGAACAGCCGGGAACGGATTCGAAGGGAGTCCCAAAGAGAGCTGAAAGAGCTGGCGGCAGCGGCGGCGAAGAAGCTGGCGTTCCGGGCGGAGGCGGACCCCTTTGACCAGTTCCTGAATCTGGCGGAGGGAGGAGACCAGCCCAATGAGAAGCGCTAGAGGCCGTCTGTCGGCAGAGCTGCGCTGTGCCAAGGAGCCTACGAAGGAACAGCTCCAGCGTTTTGTGGAGTTTCTGGAAAAGCGGTACCAGCGCAAGGTTCCGCTGGAGTGGAAGAAAGACGAGGGCATCTCTTCGGGCTTCCGGCTCCAGGTGGGGTCCGATGTGTATGATTGGACGCTGGCAGGCCGGGCGCGGCAGTTTCAGGACCGTCTGAGACAGCTCCATACCAGCGGCGCGGATATCCTGCCCCTGATGCGTCAGGCGGTGGATGAGTGGGCCCCTGCTGTTGTCCCAGAGGAAATCGGAGAGGTGCGGACGGTGGATAGTGAGATCGCTACCGTCACCGGCCTGCCCCACACCCAGTACGGTGAGATTCTGCTCTTCTCCTCCGGCATCAAGGGTATGGTGCAGGACCTGCGGCGGGACGCCCTGAGCTGCATCCTGTTCGGCAGCAGTGAGGACATTTCCGCAGGGAGCATGGTCCGCCGGACGCTGCGGACCGCTGGGATGCCCGTGGGAAACACTTACCTGGGCCGGGTAGTGGATGCCCTGGGGGTCCCCATTGACGGCAAGGGACCCATTGAACCGGAGACGTATCGCCCCATTGAGGCTCCGGCCCCCGGTATCCTGGACCGCCAGCCGGTAAACACGCCTATGGAGACCGGCCTGCTGGCAATCGACTCCATGTTCCCCATTGGCCGGGGACAGCGGGAATTGATTATCGGCGACCGTCAGACCGGGAAGACGGCCGTGGCTTTGGATACCATCCTGAACCAAAAGGGAAAGAATGTCGTCTGCATCTATGTAGCCATCGGACAGAAGAGCAGCTCCGTGGCGCAGTTGGTAGAGAATCTGAGCCGCCGGGGAGCCATGGACTACACCACCGTAGTCAGCGCACCGGCAGGAGCCTCCGCCGCTCTGCAATATATCGCTCCTTACGCGGGCTGTGCCTTGGGCGAGCATTTTATGTATCAGGGGCGGGATGTGCTGATTGTGTATGACGACCTGAGCAAGCACGCCATCGCTTACCGGACCCTGAGTCTGCTGCTGGAGCGTTCCCCTGGACGGGAGGCGTTCCCAGGAGACGTGTTTTACCTGCACTCCCGGCTTCTGGAGCGGTCTGCCCATCTTTGTGACGAGCTGGGCGGCGGCAGCATGACGGCTCTGCCCATCGTAGAGACCCAGGCGGGAGATGTGTCCGCATACATTCCCACCAATATCATTTCCATTACTGACGGCCAGATTTTCCTGGAAAGCGACCTGTTCTTCGCTGGACAGCGGCCTGCCGTTAATGTGGGCCTGTCTGTGTCCCGTGTGGGCGGCGACGCGCAGACGAAGGCCATGAAGTCCGCCGCGGGCGCGATTCGGCTGGATTTGGCCCAGTACCGGGAAATGGAGGTATTTACCCAATTTTCCAGCGACCTGGATGAAGCGACCAAACGCCAGCTTCGCTATGGACAGGGGTTGATGCGTTTGCTGCGCCAGCCTCAGTATGCCCCGCTTTCCCAGCATCAGCAGGTGATTCTGCTGGTCTCTTCCCTGGGTCATGTAATGCAGGATATCCCCTTGAATCAACTGGAAACTTTCCGGAAAGAGCTTCTGAGCTATATCGAGGAGGAGGCCCCGGATTTTTGCAGCCGGGTGGACCTGACTGGCCAGCTTTCGGCGGAGGACCGGGAGGAGATCCTGCTCCTGGCCCGGCGCTTCCTGGAGGCGTTCCAGGCCAGGAAGGAGGCATGACATGGCGGGGACGAAGGAGATCAAAACCCACATCGAGAGCGTCCGGGAGACTCAGAAAATCACCAACGCCATGTATCTCATTGCCTCTACCAAGCTGCGGCGCGCCCGGCAGGACCTGGACAACACACGGCCTTACTTCGAGGCGCTGCGCGGGGAGATCAAACGGATTTTTCGCACCGTGGACGACGTGGAGAGTCACTATTTCTATCCCATAGGACATGATACGCCGCTGGAAGGAACGTATGGCTGTCTTGTGATTACGGCGGATAAGGGTCTGGCAGGGTCCTACAACCAGAACGCCATCCGGCAGGCCCAGCAGCTTTTGGAGCAGCATCCGGATACGAAGCTGTTCGTGGTGGGGGAGTATGGGCGGCGTTACTTTGCCCAGCGGAACATCCCCATTGAACACACGTTTCTCTATACCGCCCAGAATCCAACTATGGCCCGGGCCAGGGAGATCAGTACGTTTCTTTTGGACGGTTATGACCGCGGAGAGCTGAAACAGATTTTCGTGATTTATACGGACATGGAAAAGAACATGTGCTTCCAGGCCCGGTCTACCCGGCTGCTGCCCTTCCACCGGACCCATTTTGCGGCCTCCGGGAAAGAGGAAGCGGCAGTAAGCACGCCATTCGAGTTCCTGCCAGATGTGCGGAGGGTGCTGAACAACATGATGCCCAGCTATATCTCTGGTTTTATCTACAGCGCCTTGATTGACAGCTTCTGCTGCGAACAGAATGCCCGGATGTCGGCTATGGACAGCGCCAATCAGAATGCGGAGGGCTTGCTGGAAACGTTGTCTCTGCAATATAACCGGGTCCGTCAGGCGGCGATTACTCAGGAGATTACGGAGGTCTCCGCCGGAGCCAGGGCGCAGCGGCAGAGGAAGGATCGGTGAGAGAGTTGGAAAGAGGAATCATTGCGCAGATCTCCGGCCCCGTGGTGGATGTGGAGATCGTTCAGGGAGACCTGCCCCGTCTGCGGGAAGAGCTGACGGTGGAGAAAAACGGCATGGTACGGGTTATGGAGGTTGCGCAGCACATTGGACATAATACGGTGCGCTGCATCATGCTTTCTCCCAGCGAGGGATTGTCCCGGGGCCTGGCGGTGGATATTCCCGGACATACGATTCAGGTGCCTGTGGGAGAAGCAACCCTGGGGCGGATGTTTAATGTTCTGGGCCAGCCTATCGATGGCGGCGCACCCATGGCGGAGGACACTCCCCGCCGCAGCATCTACCGCAAGCCGCCCACCTTTGAGGAGCAGAGTCCGGCGGTGGAGATTCTGGAGACGGGCATTAAAGTCATCGACCTGCTGGAGCCCTACCCCCGGGGCGGAAAAATCGGTCTCTTCGGCGGCGCGGGCGTGGGAAAAACGGTTCTCATTCAGGAGCTGATCCACAACGTTGCTATGGAGCACGGCGGATACTCCATCTTTACCGGCGTGGGCGAGCGGAGCCGGGAGGGCAACGACCTCTGGCGGGAGATGGCAGAGAGCGGCGTTTCTGGAAAGACAGCCTTGGTTTTCGGGCAGATGAACGAGTCCCCCGGCGTGCGGATGCGGGTGGCTCTGGCGGGATTGACCATGGCAGAGTATTTCCGGGACCAGGATCATCAGGACGTGCTGCTGTTTATCGACAATATTTTCCGCTTTGTCCAGGCGGGCAGCGAGGTTTCCACCCTTTTGGGACGGATGCCCTCCGCCGTGGGATACCAGCCGACCTTGGCCAACGAAATGGGCGAGCTGCAAGAGCGGATTACCTCTACAAAGAGCGGCTCTGTCACCTCTGTCCAGGCGGTCTACGTCCCGGCGGATGACCTGACGGACCCGGCTACCGCCACCACATTTGCCCATCTGGACGCCACCACCGTTCTGAGCCGGAAAATCTCCGAACAGGGCATTTATCCGGCGGTAGATCCGCTGGCGTCGTCCTCCCGTATCCTGGAGGCGGACATCGTGGGCGCGGAGCATTACCGCATTGCCCGGAAGGTTCAGGAGATTCTGGAAAAATACAACGAGCTTCAGGACATTATCGCCATCCTGGGTATGGACGAACTCAGCGACGAGGATAAGCGCACTGTGGCCCGGGCACGGCGGCTCCAGCGTTTCCTGGCGCAGCCTACCCATGTGGCGGAGAAGTTTACCGGTATTCCCGGCGTTTATGTGCCTTTGAAAGATACCTTGGAGAGCTTCGGCGCCATTGTGGACGGCGAGCTGGACCAGTATCCTGAGGCGGCGTTTTACAATGTGGGCGCCTGGCGGGATGTGGTGGAGAAGGCCCGGAAGCTGGAAGCGGGTGAGATTTGATGGAGGCCTTTCAGGTACACATCCTGGCGGCGGACCGGACCTTTTACGATGGTCCCTGCGTCAGCCTTACGGTTCCTACCAGCGACGGCGAACAGGGGATTCTGGCCCATCACAGCAGTATGATTGCGGCTGTCGTGCCGGGAACCCTGCGCTATCAGATTCCCGGTGAAGCGGCTGCTGTAGCTGCGGTGTCCATGGGGATGGTGAAGGTGGAGAACAACGAGGTATTGGTCCTGGTGGATTCTGCTGAGCGGCCGGAGGAGATCGACGAAGCCCGCGCCCGCCGGGAGGCCGATGAGGCGAAGGAGGCCCTTTTGCAGAAGAAGAGCCGTCAAGAGCACCAGATGGCCCAGGCAACGCTTGCACGGGCATTGAACCGCCTGCGGGTGAAGTCTCAGGGCGGGCTTATGTAATCAAAAACGGCGCTCCCGTGTCCAAAGAGGAATGGGGAGCGCCGTTTCTGTTTGGCCTGCAAGCAAAAACGCCTTCGATCTTCCGGATAGACCGGGGACCGAAGGCGAATATGTGTTCTGACCACTGCTCAGAGAATGCGGCGGGCGCCTACATACTTCCGCAGGTTGGCGGCAGTGAGCATACTGCGGTACTCGACGACGCCGGTATCACTGGCGGCATGGATGTACTGGTTATTGCCTACATAAATGCCCACATGGGAGGCGGCATGGGAGTCTCCGTCGTTGCGGAAGAACACCAGATCGCCGGGCTGAAGCTGCTCCTTGGGCACCGAGACGCCGTTGCTGAGCTGGGTGCTGGCGGTGCGGTTGATCTTATAGCCAAAGTGCCGGTATACGTAGCTGGTGAAGCCGGAGCAGTCGAAACTGTTGGGTCCATTGCCGCCGTAAGCATAGGGAGTACCCAGGTAGGAGGCGGCATAGGCGAGGAGCTGCTGGGCGGCGGCGGACGCTTCCTCTGAGAAGACAGGAATGCTCACGTCATCGCAGGGAACGATGTAATCACTGAGCACATAGCCCACAGAGCCGTTGTAATCCACCTTGAACCAGCCGTTTTCAATACCGGTGAGCTTGACCGCCGCGCCGTTGCGGACGGAGGTGACGCGGTCATAATCGGTGCCGGGACCAGAGCGGATGTTCAAGCTGCTTCCGCTGGTTTTCACAAGTCCGCTGCCCAGGTCCTCGTCAGCCTCATAGACCACGTCCAGATACTCGGCGGACATGTAGCCTTCTTTTCCCAGGAAGACAACGGAATACCATCCGGACTGCTCTTCGCCCACGACAATGGCGTGAGAGCCGTTGGAAGCGGTGGTGAGGACAGAGGCTTCGGTACTGGGTTCTGCCCGCAGCCGGAGGCCGTCGGCGTTGATGGTAGCCACGCCCACCTCAGCGGCGGAAGCCTGTCCCACACATAAAACAGCAGCAAAAGCGGCGAATATGTACAGGATTCCTTTTGATTTCAAACAATTCATCGCTGTAGTTCCTTTCCAGACATTTCTTGAAGTAACGGTTTGTATCTGGATTGTAACATATTGTAACTATTTCTGTCAAGGGCCGTAGAGAAATTCCTGGTGAAAATTCAGGGATTACCAAATATTACCTGGAACGGGACGGAAGAAACGGGAAATACCGCCGGGCTTGGGCTGGTTCGACAGATTGCCCTTGCTTTTGTCCTGTGAGGGATGTATTGTGTGGTTTTATGGTAGGATATCAACCGCGAGGAAAGGAATGTTACATATGATTTTCACCATCGAAGGGGAATATGGCAGCGGGGCCGAAGCTCTTGGGCGGGGGCTGGCAGAGGCAATGGCGCTTCCCTGCTATGACCAGGCCGCTTTGGAACAGGCTGTTCAGGAGGCTGAGCCAGTGTATGGCGTTCGAGTCTATCGGGCAGGGGGTGGGGCTGCTGTGGCCTATGGGGAGCCTTCTGCCGCACGGGTGGCAGCGGCGCAGCGGGAGACGCTGGAAGCCCTTGCCCGGGCTGCGAGGAACTGTGTGTTTTTGGGGGACTCCGTGGGGGCGATCCTGGAACCGCTGAAGCCAGTCCGTCTGTTCGTTTATGGGGACCGGAAGAGCAAGCTGGAGCGCTGCCGGGGTCTGGGGGACGGGGAGGACCGGACGGCGGCGGAGCTGGAATGCCGGATGCGCCAGGCTGACCGGGGCCGGGCCAAACAATACGAGCTGTTCTCTGAGCTGCACTGGGGAACGAAAGAGGCTTATCACCTGTGCGTCAACACCTCTGGCCGGGAATTGGAGGCGCTGGTTCCGCCCTTGGCCGCATATTGCCGGCTGTTTTTAGAAAAGTAAAATTGTTAAATATTTCTCTAAGATTTCCATTTTCTACTTGTCATGGTGCTGACAAAATGATATACTGGTTCCAGCGTTGTTTTGTGTAAATTTACAGCTTTCTTCAGAAAAACAGGAAGGGGGAAAGGAGCCTCTGGAAAGCGGTAAATCTGCAAACGGAGTGAAAAGGAGGAGAAACATGAAAGAAGCGATAATGTTTGGGGCTGGCGGTATTGGCCGGGGATTTATCGGTGCGCTGCTGGAGAAGAGCGGCTGGCATGTGACCTTTGCCGACGTGGTAGAGCCGATCATCAATGAAATCAACAGCCGCAAGCACTACACCGTTCATATTCTGGACCAGGTGTGCGAGGACTGGGAAATCTCCAATGTCAGCGCCGTACTTTCCACCGGTGAGGAGATCGTCCAATGTATCGCCGGCTGCGACCTGATTACTACAGCGGTAGGCCCCCTGGTGGCTCCCATCATTGCAAAGCCTATCGCTGCTGGCATCCGGGCCCGTATGGCTGCGGGAAACAAGTCTCCTATGAACGTGGTTTGCTGCGAGAACGGCTTGAGGACCACCACCCGGCTCAAGGGCTTCGTTTTTGAGAATCTCAGTGAGGAAGAGCAGGCCTTCGCTGATTCCAATGTAGGCTTTGCGGACTGCGCCGTAGACCGGATCTGCCCCAAGTCCTCGTTTGAGAATCCC
>CAOJHG010000053.1 GCA_948435975.1 uncultured Oscillibacter sp.
GTCCGCGGGAGGCCCTGGGGGGAACACCAGACGGTGCCCATGGCGCGGAAGAAAGGACCGTGCGCTGTACTGTAGGGACCTTGGCGGAAGCGGGCAGGAGGAGCGGTATCCGGAAAACGGCGCTGGTGCTGGTAGGCGGCTTCCTGTGTGCGGAGTATGAGCGCAGCAAGCTCTATGACCCCAGTTTTGCTACGGAGTTCCGGGAGGCGGAGACATGAGCGGCGGGGATGAGGGGATCGCTTTTCTCTCCTTTTCAGAACAGGGCGCGGCCTTGGCGGAACGTCTGCGGGAGGCCCTGGGGGGAACAACAGACTGTGCCCATGGCGCGGAGGGCTTTTCCTTGACGGCATGGACCCGGGAGGCGTTTGCCCGGCGGCGGGCGCTGGTGTTCGTGGGGGCGGCAGGCATCGCGGTCCGGGCCGTCGCACCGTATCTGCAAAGCAAGGCAGACGACCCGGCGGTAGTGGCGGTAGACGAGCGCGGGCGGTTCGCAGTAGCGCTGGTGTCGGGTCATTTGGGCGGTGCGAACGATCTGGCCCATGCGGTGGCGGCAGTGTGCGGGGCGGTGCCGGTCGTCACCACGGCTACAGATGTGAACGGCCGCTTTGCCGTAGACGCTTGGGCAAGACAGCAGGACTGCGCAGTTTTACAGCCTTGGCGAATCAAGAAAATTTCCGCTAAGGTGCTGGAGGGGAAGACCATTTCCGTTCATTCCGAATGGCTAATAAGCGGAACGCCGCCGGAACAGGTGCGGCTGGCAGAGGATGCGGCAGATGTGGAAGTGGGCCTGTACCAGAAAAATGCGGAGGCACTGTGCCTGACCCCAAGAATTGCGGTGCTGGGAATCGGGTGCCGCCGGGGAACGTCCCAGGAGACCTTGGAGAAGGCGTTCGCCGCGCTCTGCAAAAAGCTGCATTTGTGGGAAGCGGCGGTATTCCAGGCGGCGACCATCGACTGCAAAGCGGGGGAACCAGGTCTGTCAGCTTTCTGCGCCGCGCACAATTGGCGGCTGCGGGTTTTTCCGGCGGAGGCGCTGCGGCAGGTGGAAGGGGATTTTACGGCCTCAGCCTTCGTAGAGGAAACGGTAGGCGTGGACAATGTATGCGAGAGAAGCGCGGTCTTGGCGGCAGGCGGTCCCCTGCTGGAGAAGAAGAATGCTGGCGGAGGCGTCACATTGGCGTTAGCGCAGAGACCATACAAAATGGATTGGAGATGGCGGGATGGCTAAAAAAGTATATGTAGTGGGGATTGGTCCCGGAGGCAGTCAATACCTGACCGGAGAGGCTGCGGCGGCGCTGGAAGAGGCGGAGGTGTTATGCGGCTATACAGTATACGTAGATTTGGTGGCGCCTCTGTACCCGGAGAAGGAGACCTATACCACCGCCATGACGCAGGAGCTGGACCGCTGCCGCTGGGCCCTGGAGACGGCGGAGGCTGGACGGACAGTGGCGCTGGTATGCAGCGGAGACGCGGGGGTTTACGGCATGGCGGGACCGGTTTTGCAGTTGGCCCAGGACTGTCCAGAGGTGGACGTAGAAATTGTTCCCGGCGTGACGGCGGCGCTCTCTGGCGGGGCAGTGCTGGGTGCGCCGCTGGGACATGATTTCTGCGTGATTTCCCTGTCCGACCTGCTGACGCCCTGGGAGACCATCGAAAAACGGCTGGCATGTGCGGCGGCGGGAGATTTTGCGGTTTGCCTCTACAATCCCAGTTCCCGAAAGCGGAAGGATTACCTGCGCCGTGCCTGCGATATTCTCTTGCAGGCGAAAAGCGGGGATACAGTCTGCGGCTGGGTGCGGAACATCGGTCGGGAGGGGGAGGAACGCCGGGTTTTGACGCTCTCCCAGCTTCGGGAGGCGGAAGCGGACATGTTCACCACGGTGTTCATTGGCTCTTCTGCGACGCGGAGACTGGCAAACCGCATCGTGACCCCAAGAGGCTACGGGAAGAAATGAGACTGTTGATTTTTGGCGGCACCACGGAGGGGCGGGAGCTGTCCCACCTCCTGGCCGCGCAGGGAGCGGAAGTGACTGTTTGCACCGCTACCGCCTATGGGAAGGAAGAACAGCGGGAGGTCCCAGGCGTCACGGTCCTGGCAGGCCGCCGGACAGCCGGGGAAATGGCGGCGCTTCTCCGGGGGATGGAGCTTTGCGTAGACGCTACTCATCCCTATGCCGTAGAGGCTACAAAAAATATCCGCACCGCCTGTGCCATCTCTGGAACACCGTACCGCCGTTTGGTCCGGGACGCCGGCGGGGAGTGGTCTGCGGGGACGCTTGCAGACAGTGCGGCGGAGGCTGGAGAGCTGCTGGCCGGGACCAGGGGAAACATCCTCCTGACCACTGGAGCCAAGGAATTGCGGTATTTTTCCGGCCTGGGTCCTCAGCGGCTGTTTCCCCGGGTGCTGCCCAGTCATGAGAGCTTGGAGGCTTGCGAAGCGGCGGGGATTCCTCACCGGAACATCCTGGCAATGCAGGGTCCCTTCTCCCAGGAACTGAACGAGGCCCTGATCCGTCAGTTCCGGATTGCCCACCTGGTGACAAAGGACGGCGGAAAGGCTGGCGGTTTCGGAGAAAAGGTTCAGGCGGCAGAGAGAACAGGGATTCACTTAGTAGTCATCCGCCGTCCGGAGGAGGCTGGAGACACCCTGGAGCGTATCCTGAAGGACTGTGAGGAGAGGATGAAATGAAGGTCACATTGGTGGGCTTAGGCTGTGGGACCGCCGCCACGCTCACAGCAGAGGGAATGGCGGTATTGCAGGAAGCGGACTGCATCCTGGGGGCGGCGCGTCTGTTGAAGGAACTGCCGGAGGAAAGGTTTCCCTCAGTCCGCATTGCCGCCGTCAAGCCGGAGGATATTCTGGAAGAGCTGCTGTCCCGCCGCCCGGAATGCCCCTGCGTGGTATTCAGCGGAGACACCGGCTTTTACTCCGGGGCGCGGCTGCTGCTTCCTCTGCTGGAGGAGCGCGGCGCGGGCTGCCGGATACTGCCGGGAATTTCCAGCGTCCAGCTCCTGGCGGCGCGGTTGGGCCGTCCGTGGCAGGACTGGAGGCTGTACTCTGCCCACGGCCTGCCCTGTGATGCGGTCACGGCGGTGATGCAGGGCGGCCCGGCGTTCTTTCTTACAGGCGGCGCTTTGGGTCCGGCGGAGCTGTGCCGTCAGTGGGCGGAAGCAGGCTTGGGCGGTTTGGCGGTCGTCGTGGGGGAGAATCTCTCCTGTGAAGAAGAGTGCATCTCCAAAGGGACGGCGGCAGAATTCGTCAACAGGACCTTTGCGCCGTTGTCGGTGGTGCTGGCAGAGTCCGCGCCGGAACCGGAGCCCCACCGCACGCCTGGCCTGAAGGACGAACGATTCCTGCGCGGCCAGGTTCCCATGACAAAGCAGGAGGTCCGCGCCGCAGTCCTGGCAAAGCTGGGAGTCTGTCCGGAGGATACCGTGTGGGATGTTGGAGCGGGGACCGGCGGTGTTTCCGTCGAGCTGGCCAGGGCGGCCTACCGAGGGCGGGTCTTCGCTGTAGAGTGCCAATTGGACGCCTGTGAGCTCATCCGCCAGAATCGGAAACGCTTCGGCGCCTGGAACCTGCGCCTGATTCCTGGAACGGCCCCGGAGACGCTTAACGGCCTGCCCGCTCCAGACGCAGTATTTATCGGTGGGACGCATGGAAAATTGGAGAGCATCATAGAGGCCGTTTTGCGGGCGAACCGAAAAGCTCGGGTCTGTATCTCCGCCATTGCGCTGGAGACGCTGGCCGCAGCAGTTGCGGCGCTGACAGCCCACGGCCTGACGGCGGAAGTGACACAGCTCAGCGTAAGCCGCGCAAGGACCGCTGGGAAACTGCATCTGCTGACGGCGAATAACCCGGTTTTCCTCATCAGCGGCCAGGCGGAAGGGGAAACAGCCCTATGATTTGCCTTCTTCTGGCCGCGCCTGCATCCGGCGGGGGAAAGACCACGGTAACATGTGCCCTCTTGGCAGCGTTGGAGCGCCGGGGACTGTCCCCCTGTGCCTTCAAGTGCGGCCCGGATTATATTGACCCCATGTTTCACCGGTCCATACTGGGTGTGGGGAGCTATAATTTAGATCTCTTCCTTTCAAGCGGGGAAACTGTCCGCCGTCTGTTCACCCGCGCTTCAGCAGGCTGCGGCGCGGCGGTATGCGAGGGCGTCATGGGCTTTTATGACGGCGTGGGCGGCAGCGACCGGGCCAGCGCGTGGCATATGGCGGACACGCTGGGACTGCCTGTGATCCTGGTCGTTCGTCCTAAAGGGGCGTGCCTGACGCTGGCAGCACAGATTCAGGGCTTATGCGGCTTTCGAAAAAAGAGCCACATCGCGGGCCTGCTGCTCAATGACTGCTCTCCCGCCCTTTGCCGGAGCCTCACGCCGGTGCTGGAGAAGGAAACTGGTCTGCCGGTGCTGGGCTGTCTGCCTCACTTAAAAGAAGCGGAGATTGAAAGCCGTCATCTGGGTCTTCGGACCGCTGGAGAGATTGCCGGTTTGAAAGAGCGCATCCAAACCATGGCCCAGGAGCTGGAAAGGCACGCGGATATTGACCGGCTGCTGACGCTGTGTACCAGTTCGGAGACCGCTTTTCCATCCAGCACGATTCCGGAAACCGAATCAGTAACGATTGCTGTTGCGCGGGACGAGGCTTTTTGCTTTACCTATGCGGAGACCCTGAAAACCCTGGAGCACTATGGAGCGGCGCTTGCCTATTTCAGCCCTCTTCGGGATAAGGCCCTTCCGGGAAATGCCTGCGGCCTGTACCTGCCTGGAGGCTACCCGGAGCTGTATGCCGCCGCCCTTTCTCAAAACGAGGACATGCGCGGAGCCGTATCCGCCGCGGTTCAGGACGGCCTGCCCACTGTGGCGGAATGCGGGGGCTTTCTGTACCTGGGGCGCACCTTGGAGGACTTGGATGGACAGGTGTGGCCCATGACCGGCGTTCTTCCCGGCGCGGGCTTCAGGGAAAACAAGCTGGTTCATTTCGGCTATGTTCGCCTGACTGCACAGAAGGACAGTCTTCTCTTCCGCACAGGGGAGACCGTTCCGGCCCACGAGTTTCACTATTGGAACAGCACAGAGAACGGCGGTGCGCTTCTGGCGGAAAAGCCGGTATCGGGACAGACCTGGACCTGCGGCTTCATGGGTCCCACGCTGTACGCGGCTTTTCCCCATCTCTATCCGGCGGGAAGGCCGGAGCTGGCGGAACGTTTTGTAGAGGCGGCAAGGAAATACAACAGAGAACGGGAGGAGAAGAATGGAACTGAGAAAATGCCTGTCTGAAATCAGCGCCGGAGATGGGAACGCCCGGGCAGAGGCGCGGAAACGCTGGGACCGCTGTGCCAAGCCTCTGGGGAGTCTGGGATTGCTGGAAACGGCGCTGGAGGATATTGCGGCCTTGACCGGGGACCCGGATATCTGCATCCAGAGCCGGGCGGTGGTGGTTCTGTGCGCGGATAACGGTGTTGTGGTTCAGGGCGTCACCCAGTCCTCCAGTGCGGTTACTGCTGTGGTAGCGCGGGAGCTTGCCGCCGGACGCACGTCGGTATGCCGGATGGCCCAGGCTGCCCGCTGCCAGGTCGTCCCGGTGGATATGGGCATTCAGGATTTTCAAGAAACCCCAGGCGTACTGCCCCGGCGCATTGGCAACGGAACAGGGGATATCTCGTGGGGGCCGGCTATGACCAGGACCCAGGCGGAACAGGCTGTCATAACTGGCATCGGCCTTGTACGGGACCTGCGGGAACAGGGAATAGACCTGCTGGCGACAGGAGAAATGGGCATCGGGAATACCACCACCTCCAGCGCCGTGGCCTGCACGCTTCTGGGACGGCCTGTGGAGGAGCTGACCGGTCGGGGCGCGGGCCTCTCTGATGAAGGACTGCGGCGGAAAATACAGGTCATTTACACCGCCCTGGAGGTTAACCGGCCGGACGAAAGGGACCCAATTGATGTGCTGGCAAAGGTGGGAGGCTTCGATTTGGCGGGACTCTGCGGCATATTCCTGGGCGGCGGGCTGTACGGCGTACCGGTTTTGATCGACGGCGTCATCAGCGCTGCTGCGGCCTTATGCGCATTGCGGCTGTGTCCTGCGGCGGGAAAAGCGATGCTGGCAAGCCATGTGTCTGCGGAACCTGCCGGACGGCTGCTGCTGGAAGCCATTGGAAAGAAGCCGCTGATCTGCGCGGAAATGCGTCTGGGCGAGGGGACTGGAGCGGTGGCGGCGATTCCTCTTCTGGACATGGCCTGCGCCGTATACAGCGGGGCGTACACCTTTGAGGAAGGCGGCCTGGAGCCTTACCAGCCCCTTGGAGCCTTATGCTGACTCTGGTTGTAGGAGCCGCCGCCAGTGGGAAGAGCGCCTGTGCGGAATCGTTGGTCCTGCGTTCTTCCGTCTGGCCCAGGGTCTACATTGCCACCATGGAGCCCCTTGACAGCGAGTGCCGCGCCCGTATCCAGCGTCACCGGACCATGCGGGCGGACAGCGGTTTTGAAACGGTGGAGTGTTATACCGGGCTTTCGGCTGTGAAGGTCCCCTATGGCTGTGCGGCTCTGCTGGAGTGTATGGGGAACCTTTGCGCAAATGAACTGTACAGTCCCCACGGCAGCGGAGACGGCGCGGAGGAGGCTGTTTTAAGAGGGATAGACCGCCTTTTGCCGCAGTGCCGGGAATTGGTCATCGTCTCCAACGAGGTATTTTCCGGCGGAAGCCGCTTTGAGGGGGACACCATTCGCTATCTGCGTCTGCTGGCCTCAATAAACCGGGAGCTTGCGGCGCGGGCGGACCAAGTATGGGAAATCGTGTGCGGGCTTCCGGTCTGCCACAAAGGGGGAGCGGGAGATGCTTTTTGAAACGATAGCAGTTGCCTTCGCCATGTTTTCCGCCATCCCAGTGCCCTGCGTCCCGTGGGACGGGCGGAACATGCGCTATGCCCTGTGTGCTTTTCCGCTGGTGGGGGCAGTGATTGGGGTCCTTTGGTGGGGGTGGGACGCAGTGTGTACGGCGCTGTCCCTGCCAAGGCTGCTGCGGGCGGCGGGGCTGTGCCTTCTTCCGGCGGCGGTAACGGGCGGAATCCATCTGGACGGCTACGCGGATACCTGTGACGCGCTGGCCAGCCGCGGTTCTCCGGAGAAGCGGCAGGAGATCATGAGGGACCCGCATTGCGGCGCCTTTGCGGTCATTCGCTTGTGTATGTATTTCGCGGGGTATCTGGCGCTGTGCGACGCGGTGCGGCTGAGCGGGCGGGATTTGCTGTGCATGGGGCTTTCCTTCATCCTCTCCCGGACGCTGTCAGGCTTTGCTGTCTCCGCGTTTCCGTTGGCAAAGGATACTGGACTTGCCCACGCCTTCGCAGCTTCCGCCCATAAGACCAGAGTGCGGCTGAGCCTGGGTGCGTTGACGGGCCTGCTGATAGGGGGCCTGCTGCTTCTGGGCGGCGTTTTCGGCGGAGCGATGGCGCTGGCGGCGGTTCTTGTATTGTGGAAGTACGCCCGCACGGCCAGGAGGGAGTTCGGCGGGATATCCGGGGACCTTGCAGGGTGGTTTTTGCAGAAAGCGGAATTTTGGATGCTGGCAGCGCTGGTGCTGTGTCAGTATGGGGAGGCGGTTTGGTGATTTTTATTACTGGCCCGTTGTTCAGCGGAAAGCGGGCGTTTGCAAGGATGCTTCTGGACTGCGGAGAAGAGTCGTTTGCGGCTCGTGCGGTTTGGGACGTGCAGGACCTGGCGGCGGGATGTGAGGACCTGGAAGCGCTGGCGGAGGCACTGTCGGAAAAAGACGCCGTCATTGCCACGGAAATAGGCGGCGGCGTAGTGCCCATGGACCCGGCGGAACGGTCTGCCCGGGAAGCGGCTGGAAGATTGAGCTGCCTGCTGGCTCAGCGTGCGGAAACGGTGGTGCGGGTTTTCTGCGGCATTCCCGCCGTGCTGAAGGGAACGCTGCCATGAGGGTGTATCTTCTGCGCCATGGCCGGACGGCGTATAACGAGGATTTCCGCTATCAAGGCTGGAACGACGTTCCCCTGTCCGCCGCCGGAGAGTCCCAGCTCATACAGGCGGACGTTTTTCCACAGGCCGTCTGGGTTTCTCCGCTGATTCGGGCCAGGCGGACAGCGGAGATTCTGTTTCCCCAGGCCAGACAGACAGCGCTGGAGGACCTGAAGGAAATGAATTTCGGCGTTTTCGAAGGCCGGAGCTATCGGGAGATGGAACAGGATACAGCTTACCGGGCCTGGGTGGATGGCGGCTGTGAGGGACGATGCCCCGGAGGAGAGAGCCGCGGGGAATTCTGCCGCCGGGCCTGCGGGGCTTTCGCCGGACTGCTGGGAAAAGCGGAGGAGGCCGGAGAAGAAATGCTGGTCATCGTGACGCATGGCGGTGTGCAGATGGCGGTGATGGAGCGCTTTGCCCTGCCGAAAAGAGGCTATTTTGACTGGTGCGCACCCTGCGGCGGCGGTTATGTGCTGGAAGTATGTCCGGACAGGCGGGAATGTTCTGACTGGCTGGAGCTGAGGGAGACGGTGTGCTATACGAAAGGGGAAGAGGAATGCTGGTTTTCTGGGCCATGATCTGCGGCTTTGGGCTGGACCTTCTGCTGGGCGACCCGGACTGGATGCCCCACCCGGTAATTTGGATGGGCAGGCTGATTGAAAAAGTGGAAAAGACAGTGCGTCCCCGCTGTCCAGCAACGCCAAAGGGGGAGTTTTGGGGCGGCGTGATTTTGGCGGCGCTGTTGCCGGCGGCAACGCTGGGAGTGTCAGGCGGCGTGTGTATCCTGGCCGCATGGGTGCATCCATACGCAGGATTTGCAGTACAAACTCTTTGGTGCTGGCAGGCGCTGGCGGTAAAGGGGCTGGCCGGTGAGAGCTGGAAGGTCTGGAAAGCACTGGACAGCGGGGACCTGCCAGCGGCCCGGAAAGCAGTTGGCAGGATTGTAGGCCGGGACACGGATAATCTGACAGCGGAGGGCGTGACAAAAGCGGCCATTGAGACGGTAGCGGAGAACTTTTCCGACGGTGTAGCCGCGCCGGTGCTGTACATGCTTCTTGGCGGCGCACCTCTGGCACTGGC
>CAOJHG010000054.1 GCA_948435975.1 uncultured Oscillibacter sp.
GCAGGAAGTCTCTCATTTATATGGAAGCCGCTTGGCCGTCGGGCTGGGCGGCTTTTTTCTTCTGCCTTTTCCCGCAGACAGAAAGAATAGGCAAAAAATTCCAATTCGTGGAGGCGTTTTTGGAGAGAGAGGAAATTTTTCCTGCGTCAAAAAAATTTATTCAAAATTTATGTGGAATTTTTGACAAAAGTGTGATAATCTACTGTCAGAGAGAAAAGAGAGAGCCGCGTACCCGTTGGAATGGAAGGGATTTGGCGCGGGGCCGGAGGGAGAGGAGCCGCCCGCCGGGAAAGAAAGAAAACGGCTTCCCTGTGTGCTGGAAAGATTTGAGAAGGACGGGAGGGAGAACGGTGAGAAAGAGAGGAATCTGTGTTCTGCTCCTAGCGCTGCTGCTGTCTGGGTGCGGGCAGGGAGGAGCCTCCGCGGGAGACCCAGGGCAGGCCGCACCCACGGTTCAGGCTGGAGCGGCGTCCCCAGTGGCGGGCATGAGCGCTTCCCAGGTGGAACGGGCCCCCCGGCCGCTGCCTGAAGAGGAAGTGCTGACCGCTTATGAACGGGCGGAGGCGATGTGCGGCTGGTTCAGCGTAGACCTGCTGCCCGACAGCGGCGAGACGGTTGAAGTCAACGGAAAGATATACCGGAAGGTCGATATGGCGGGCATGGAGGATATGGACGACCTGCGGGCTTTCCTGCGCAGCGCGTTCTCCCGGGAGCTGACAGAAAGTCTGCTGGAGGCCGGCGGAGAGTGTCCAGTTTATCAGGAGATTAACGGTGCGCTGTACGTTTCCGGTGAAAGCCGGAGCCGGGACCAAAGCAAGGGCGAAATCGACGTCGAGGTGGAGCAGTCCGGAGAGATGGAGTATTCCGTAATTGTGACGGTGGAGCTCCTGGAAGCGGATGGGAGCGCCGCCGGGCTGGAGTGCTGGTCCTTCCCCTATGCCTATGAGGAGGACCGCTGGGTATTCCTGGAGTTCCAATTGGTGTATTGAGCTTTCAGACGCTTATATAGTTCATATAGAAACAGCGCCGCCAGAAGATTCCACGGGCGGCGCTGTGCTTTTTAGGTCTTGCTGTATTTCTCTTCGATCCTGCTGATGAGGGCCACCCGGTCTGCGTGGCGGCCTCCCTGGAATTCTGCGCTGAAGAAAGCGTCCAGGATAGTCTTCGCCAGTTCGGAGCCGACTACCCGCGCCCCCATGGCGATGATGTTGGCGTTGTTGTGCTCTGCAGCCATGCGGGCGGAGTATGGATCGCTGCACACCGCCGCCCGAATGCCGGGGACCTTATTGGCGGCCAGGGAAATGCCGATGCCTGTCCCGCAGAGAAGCACGCCCTTTTCCACCTCGCCCTTCCGAATGGCCTCCGCTACCGCCTGCCCCTTCACCGGGTAATCCACGCGCTCTCCAGCGGCAGCGCCATAGTCCACGCACGCATAACCCTTCTCCGTCAGATAGGCCAGCAGCTCGTCCTTCAATTCCACTGCCGCGTGATCGCAGCCAAAACCGACTTTCATAGTGACCGCCTCCATTTTATCTTGCTGCAATAATGTAGTGAAGTACACTATACCACAGATACGGAAAAATTGCCACCCCTTTTTCTCCGCATTCCGACAATAGAGCGCATGAAATCAGGAATGCGAATTGTAAAAAAATTCATAGGTTCCGACTTGACAGAAAAATGAAATTGTGGAATCATATCCGGTGAAAAACTTGGATGCTGGGAATTCTCCTTCCATCCGAAAAAGGAGTATCGAAAAAATGAAACCCTATGTTGAAGCCCTTGGAAAATTAGTGGAATCCAAAGCGGACGCTTCTCCGGAAGCTGCGCGGAAGCTTCTGGCGGCGGCCTATTCCTGGGTCCGCTTCTCCGGAAAGCACAGTTTCCATCGAGACGTTCAGGCGGCTTACGGACACTTGAACAGCGCCCTGGCCGGAACGATGGTGGACTCCCTCCGCCGTCCCCAGGAGACAGTCATGGTCAATATTTTCTTCCCCTGCGAGATGCTGCACGCCATGGGGATTCAGCCTATGTTCCCGGAGGGCATGAGCGCCTATGTGGCCTGTACTGCCTGCCAGCGGGTTTTTGCTGAGAAGGCGGAGGCCAACAACGTGCCGGAGAGCCTGTGCTCTTACCACAAGACCATGCTGGGCATTGCGGAAAGTGGCGTCCTGCCCAAACCCCTGATGGTCGCCAATACCACCCTGGCCTGTGATGCGAACCAGCTTTCCTTCCGCCGCCTGGCAGAGTTCTATGACGCCCCCCATTCCGTCATTGACATCCCGGACCGGGAGACGGATGAGGCTGTAGAGTATGTGGCAAAGCAGCTTCGGGATATGACCGCCATGCTGGAGGACCTGTGCCGCCGCAAGCTGGACGAGAATGCCCTGAAGGAGCGGCTGGCCTCCTCCAAGCGGTCCATTGCCCTTTACCATCAATATCTTGAGAAACGTGGCCGGGTGTCTCTTCCGTCCACGATGTCCGGTGAGCTGTTCTCCACCATCGCTCTGCATGTGATGCTGGGCCGTCCAGAGAGCGAGCGGTATATGGAGGAGCTTCTCCAGGCCGTGAACGCCGCGCCGGAGCCTAATGGGAAGACGCGCATTTTCTGGTTTCATGTGCTGCCAAACTGGCAGGATTCCATGAACGCTCTTTTCGGACAGAAGGGGTCCTGTGAGCTGGTGGGGTCTGATCTGCCCTGGGATTTCCTGGGGGATGTGGACCCAGAGAGGCCCTTTGAGAGCATGGCGCGCCGGGTGGTGGGCAGCATCAATAACGGGTCTGCCCTCCGCAGGGTCGATACCGCTATCCAGGCCGCAAAGGAAGCCCGGGCAGACGGCGTGATCCTCTTCTGTCACTGGGGATGCAAGCAGACCATGGGCCTTTCTCAGATTGCCAAGCAGCGGATGGAGGCGGCGGGCCTGCCAACGCTGGTGCTGGATGGGGACGGCTGTGACGCACGGAATGTGGCCGACGGGCAGATGGTGACACGGGTCAACGCCTTCCTGGAGCAGTTGGAGGGCCTGGGGGCATGATCGGATATAGCTGTAAGTATACGCCCATTGAGCTGCTGGCGGCCTTTGGGGGAAAGCCGGAGCTTCTGGACCAGGAGGAGCCGGATTTTGAGGTTGCGGAGACGATGACCCACGCCAATCTCTGCTGCCACGCCAAGGCCATGATTCAGGAGGGGACCCGGCTGAAAGAGCTGGTCATGATGGATTGCTGTGATTCCCTCCGGCGGGCCTGCGATGTGCTGGAATTCACCGGGGGACAGGATTTCCTGTATATGGCGGACCTGCCCCACGAGGACAACGGCTGCGCGGTCCAGCGGTTCAAATACGAGCTGCTGGAGCTGGCGAAGGCTTGCGGGGCGCACTACCAGACAGAATTTTCACGGGACGTCTTTCTCCGCGCCTGCCGGGAGAACGCTAAGACCTTGCCGGAGGGACCGTTCCTGGCGGTGCTGGGGGCCAGAGTCAGTCCGCCGCTGCTGGAGCTGATTCAGAAGGAAATGGCGCTGCCGGTGGTGAACCTGACGTGCAGCGGCAACCGGAACCTGGAGGAACCGCCGGAGGAGGCCGCCTCCATGGACTTTGACGCCCTGATGGACTGGTATGCCGCCGCGCTGCTTCGCATGACACCCTGTATGCGGATGACGGGCGTATCCAGTCGGAGAGCCTTGATCGAGCACCCGCATTTGAAGGGGATCATCTATAATACGGTGAAGTTCTGCGATTTCTACGGCTTTGATTACGCCGCCCTGAAAGAGCAGACCTCCCTGCCCATTTTGAAAATCGAATCGGACTACATGCCGATGCCCTCGGGGCAGCTCTCCACCCGCCTGGAGGCATTTTCGGAGAGCTTTGCCCTGCCCAGACAGGCGGAAAGGAAGCCTATGAAAGAAACGGAAAAAAAGACCGGCGCACTTTATGCCGGAATCGACAGCGGTTCCACCACGACAAATATGGTGGTCGTCAACGACAGGAAAGAGATCCAGGCGTGGGCGATTGTCCGCACCGGAGCCAAAGCGCAGAACGGTGCAAAGGCTGCGCTGGATGAAATCTGCGGAAAGCTGAGCATTCAGCCAGAGGACCTGACTGCCATCATGGCGACAGGGTATGGGCGGGGAAACATTCCCTTCGCCACGGGGACCAAGACGGAAATCACCTGCCACGCAAAAGGGGCCCACTTCCTGAACCCGGAGATCCGCACGATTGTGGATATCGGCGGGCAGGACAGCAAGGTAATCTGCCTGGACAGCGGCGGGGCGGTGACGAACTTCATTATGAACGATAAGTGCGCCGCTGGAACGGGGCGGTTCCTGGAAATGATGGCCAGGACTCTGGAACTGGACCTGGCGGATATGAGTCAGCGGGGACTGACCTGGAAAAAGGACTTGACGATTTCCAGCATGTGTACAGTTTTCGCTGAGTCGGAGGTGATTTCCCTCATAGCAGACAACCACAGCGACAACGACATCATTCATGGCCTGAACAAGTCGATTGCGGCGAAGACGGCCTCTATGGTGAGCCGGGCGAAGGGAACGGCCCCCTTTATGATGACCGGCGGTGTGGCACGGAACCTGGGCGTTGTGCGGGAATTGGAGAGCCGTTTGGGCAGCGGACTGTTCATTGCGGAGAATCCGGACCTCTGCGGGGCGCTGGGCGCGGCGTTGTTTGCGCTGGAGGAGCTGTAAGGGATAACTGCTTGTAAGAGAAAATGGCGTTTTTTGCGGCTGGAGGGGGTTATGATGGACTGTTGCTTCCAGATTCATCCATACGATGTGGAGGCGCTGCGGCCCCAGGTGAGCCGGGCGCTGGAAAAACGGACGGAGCTGCGTTCCCGAAAGAGCGTGCCGGGGCTGTGGAAAATTACGGACCGCTTCCGGATCATGGGAAAAGCGCCGGAGGGTGTGCTGAACCGCCGGAGGAGGCGCGGGCGGCTTTGGTCTGCGGCTTGCCTGGCACTGGGGATTTTCCTGCTCGTTCCCGGACTGATGGACCCGGAATCGCTTTGGCTCCTGGCGGCAGTGGGGGCTGTTGATATCGTCTGGGGCGCTGTCAGCCTGTGGATGGGACGGAAGCGGCGGATCAGAGCCAATCCCTTTGACAAATCTGCCGGGGCGCTCTTACAGGGGAAGGACCGTATTCCGTTGGGCACAGTTCAGGCGGTCTTTTCGGAAGCGGGAATGACCATTGCGGACGCGGAACGGGAAGAGACCGTTCCCTATTCTGATTTTGAATGCTGCGTCGAAACAGAGGATATTCTGCTTTTCGTCTACCAAGAGCGGGCCACCGTTCTGCAAAAGCGGGATTTGGCGGCGGGAGACCTGGACAGCCTGCGGGATTTTCTCTCGGCGCGGTTCGTCTGGGAGTTCAGCAGGGCGCAGGATACCATTTACAAATAAGAAAAAACACCCTCCGGCGCCGTTATAGCCGAAGGGTGTTTTCGTTTTTCATTTCAGGGCGCCTGGTACATCGCCGTGTTTACAGGAGCCAGGACAGGGGGGACTCCTCAGCGCCGGGGAACGATACGGTCTGCCGCCTTATAAATGCAGTCCGGGGGTACGGTGCCGCGCACGGAAGACAGAGGGTAAACAGTGGTCCGCCGTCCAATGATAACGCCGGGATTCAGTACGCTGTTGCACCCCACATCGGCAAAATCCCCCAGAATCGCGCCGATTTTCCGGCGGCCTGTCTCTATCCGTTCTTCACCGTTTTTGATGACGATGTTCTTCTTGTCCGCCTTGATATTTGAGGTGATGGACCCTGCTCCCATGTGGCTCCTGTGGCCCAGAATGGAATCCCCGACATAATTATAATGAGGAGTCTGCACCCCATCAAAAAGAATCACGTTTTTCAGCTCCACAGAGTTGCCCACCACGCATTGGGTCCCCACCAGGGCAGAGCCCCGGACGAACGCGCCGTGCCGCACCTGGGTATCCGGACCGATGATGCACGCTTCTCCCAGGTAGGCTGTGGGGGCGATCTGCGCGGTCTTATGCACCCAGACTGTAGAATCTGTCTGCGTATACTCCTCCGGGTCCAGCGCGGGGCCCAGACGTAAAATCAAATCTGTAATGCCTGGAAGGGCTTCCCAGGGGTAGGAGAACTGGGCCAGGTAGTCTCCCGCCAGCGTGTGGGAGAGGTCCAGCAGTTCCGAAGTGGTCAGTTTCATAATCAACGCGCCTCCTGTGTTTCGCTGGTTTCTTTTGGGCCTGCCGGTTTGGGCGGATAGGGGATGCGGTACGGCTCGCTGCCCCGCTCGGCCAGCTTCTGTTCCAGCCAGCCCTTGACTGCCGACACGCCCTCCTCTGTCCAAGGAAAGGTTTCTGTCTCGATCTGTTCCGCCAGTTCAAAGCTGGTATTCTCATATACCCACACCTGGATGCTGCCGTCTTCCATCCAGCCCTTTCGCTGGAACCGGTAGCGGAAGGTCCCAACGCTTCCGGGGAACGCCGATGCGCGGGTGAAAAACTCCATCGTCAGGAAATCGAAATGGGCGTCCAAGTTACAGCGCCTCCTCTTGAATATGAACATACAGCCTGGGATTCTCCGCCGCGGCATCCTTCAAGACCTGGAGGAAGCGCCGGGCGTAGGATTCCAGAGCGGCTTCCAGGGCCTGCGGACTGGCGACGGTCAAGCGGGTTTCCCCCGGAAGGTCCGTCAGGCAGTCGAAGAGCGCGTCCAGGTTCCCGCCGTACCACTCCGGAAGGTCCAGCCCGTGGGACAAAGCGGCATGGAGCGCCTGCCGGCTGTCGATGAAACTGCCGTCCAGCGTGAACTCTCTCATGATTCGTCACCATAGAGCAGGGTAAAGCTCTCGTAATGGTCGTCAGTATAGTAGATCAGGCCGTCGTTGGAAAAGACGATCCGCTTTGCGCCGCGCCGGTCTGCGCCTAGGGTGTCGATATCGCATTCCGTATAAGTGCGGCCCTCCGCGTCGGGGAGAAGGCCCTCGTAGTTCCCGAAGCGGCTCCCTCCGATGCACATGCCGGGGGCGTAGGGTTCCAGAGAGCCGCCGGACCAGCCCAGAGCCTGCGCGTCCTTCTTGGTGATGAAATTGCTGGGCAGGTGGCCGTAAAAATAGATGTACAGGGCCACATCGTCCTTTGATGTATAGCTGCCGTCCTCGTCTGGCAGAGGCTCCACCGCCTCCGGAAAATAACTGTAACATGGCGCGGAAGTGAGACCGCCAAGCAGGTCATCGCCTGTGAGAGCGCCGCTTTCGCCCTCGGGCGGGGCTTCCGGCAGTACCTCCGGGGGAATTTCCGGCGGGGCCTCTGGGGATGTATCCTCCTCTTCGGGAAGTGTCTCTTCTAGCTGAGGGTCCGGCTGAGACGGGGAGGGCGTTTCCTCCATCGCGCCGCAGCCTGCCACCAGAAGCGCCAGCAGGAGACTGAGGAAGAGGGATAACCAACGTTTCATAGAATGAGCCTCCAGGGAATAAAATTTGGGCGCATGCCGAAGCTATTTTAACACAACTGTTTCCGTTTCACAAGTAGGAACTGCGCCACTTTTCCGCGGGAATAAAACCGTTAACAGTTTTTCCCTTGACCATTCCGGGGAGAGGGGAGTATAATAGAAAGTAATTCCCACTCACCCACTCATGTGAAAAGGAGACCTGCCCTATGACCAGCAGCGAACGAAAACCTGTTGCCCCCTTTTATGCAGTGGGGGCTCTTTGGCTCCTCTGCGGCCTGCTGCTGCCCCTCTATTCCGCTGTGCACTACCTGTTATTAGCCGCTGTGTCCGTGGGAATCTTCCTGTTTGTGAACGGACTGTGCAAAAGCAGCGGCGTCGTGGAGGCGGCCGGTCCCCAGCCTCAGCCCGCCCCCGCCCCGCAGACCTCCGCCAACCCGGAGCTGGCCAAGATGCTCCAGGACGGTCAGGCGGCGATTTCGGAAATGAAGCGCCTTAATGACAATATCGCGGCCCCCGGCATCTCGGCGGACATCTCCCGCTTAGAGCAAATATCCGGGAAAATCTTCCAGGCCGTCCGTGATGACCCCGCAAAGCTGCCTCAGATTCGCCGCTTTATGGATTATTACCTCCCCACCACTATAAAGCTCCTGAACGCCTATGACCGAATGAGCGGCGCAGGCGTCTCCGGCGAGAACATCAGTGCTTCCCTTGTCAAAATTGAAACCATGATGCACACTGTCGTCAGAGCCTTCGAAAAACAGCTTGACAGTCTCTACGGCGCCGACGCACTGGACATCTCCGCTGATATTTCCGTCCTGGAAAGCATGATGCAGCGGGAGGGTTTGGCCGCCGCGCCGTCAGACCAGGACGGAAAAGCTCCGAACGATATTCGCCTGGAGTTCTAAAAACGGCAGCAAAACGGATAATTCGACCGGGATAATACAAACTGGAATCGAAAGAGGGGTTGTTTTTATGAAAGAAGACCATGGATTTCACGCAAAATCCTGCGCTGTTATGGCGGTGATAGCGGCTGTAACGGCTGGACTCAACTTCTTGCTGAGTGCGCGGCGCAAAGATCCCATGTTCAGCCTGCTTGGAACGTTTTGGGTGGGAATCTGCACCGTCTGGACCGTTCTGGCTGTCCGGAGAACGCCGCAGGAAGAGATAAACACAAGAAAATAGATGGAGGAACCGAACATGAGCGACAACATTGAGCTGAACTTTGGCGACGCCCCCGCCGCGGAAGCCCCTTCCCCAGAGCTGACCTTGGACGTTGTAAAGGAAGAGCCGCCAAAGCCGGAGGTAAAGCCGGTGGAGCTGGATGATTCCATGCTTTCCGAGGCGGAGAAAAAGTCCGTGGAGGAGTTCTCGCAGAAGATTGACATTATGGACACCAGCGCTATCCTGAACTACGGCGTGAATGCGCAGAAGAAGATCGCGGGTTTCTCCGAGAATGCGCTGAGTTCCGTGCGGACAAAGGACCTGGGAGAGATCGGCAAGTCCCTGAGCGAACTGGTAGTGCAGTTGAAGGGCTTCGGCGAGGAGGAGGAAAAGAAGGGCATTTTCGGCAAGTTCAAGAAGGTCGGGAACAAGCTGGAGAGCATGAAGGCCCAATATTCCAAGGTCGAAAGCAACGTGGATAAG
>CAOJHG010000055.1 GCA_948435975.1 uncultured Oscillibacter sp.
GGGCACGAAGGAGGTCACGTCTTCTGTCGTTGCCTCCACGCTGACGACGGAAGCGGTGTTTGTCCCCCTGGCCCTGAGCGGCGGCATGGCGGGCATGATGTTCAAGGATTTCTGCCTCACCATCGCCTCCCTGATTTTGGCGTCTCTGGTGATTTCCCTGACGCTGGTGCCCCTCCTGTGCTATTTCACGCTGAATGAAGAGAAGGTGCGCCGCCGCCAGGAAAAAATGGCAAAGAAAAAGCCCGGCCTGCTGAAGCGCCTGACTTCCGCGCTCAATGGGGTCTATCTGAAAATCCTGGGCTTTTTCGTGCGTCACCTGTTCTTGGGGATGGTGGCGTCCTTCGCGCTGGTGGTGCTCTTCGGCATGACCCTGGTGAATACAAAGATGGTGCTGGTTCCCGACATGGACCAGGGACAGGTTACGGTGAATATCAGTATGCCGATTGGGTCCCAGCTTGAGGAGACCAACGCCATTGCCGCACGGGTGAATGCCATCGTAGATGCGGAAACGCCAGAGATTGAGGAAATGTTTTATATTGCCTCCAGCGAGTCTGTAACCATGATGCTGGACGTTGGCTCCAAGTCCCAGCGGGAGAGGAGCAGCAACGAGATCGCGGTTGCCCTTCGGACGGCATTGGAGGATATCGCGGGCTGTGAAATCACCGTCAGCGCCTCTGATTCCGAAGCGATGATGGGCGGCGGAGGAGATATCGCGGTGGTCATCTCCGGCGACGATTACGACACGCTGGAATTTTTGGCAAACGACCTGATTGCGCAGATTTCCGCCCTTCCAGACGCGGTGAACGTCACCAGCTCCCTCTCCGACGAGGTGCCTCAGGTGAAGGTAAGCGTGAACCGGGAAGCCGCAGCCCAGTATGGATTAACGGCGGCCTCCATCGGCAGTGCGGTACGGTCCGAGCTGACGGGTTCCACGGCGACAAAGGTGACCATCAACAGCCGGGAACTGGATGTCGTGGTCCGGGGCGGCGGCGCGGCCTCCCAGAGCCTGGACGCGCTGAAATCCATGGGCGTGCCCTCGGCCTTTGGCGGGACGGTGCCTCTGGGGGCTGTGGCTGAGGTGACGGTCGAGCAGGCCCCCCAGACCATTACCCGCGCCAATCAGACCCGTCGTGTAACGATTTCCGGCGACTCCGTCAGCGGGGACACAGCCGCCATAACCGCAGCCATCTGGGAGATTCTGGACGGTTACACCTTCCCCCAGGGCTATGCGGTGGAAACGGACGGCTCCTATGAGACCATGATGGAGAGCTTTGGTGATTTGCTGCTGGCGCTGGCTTCGGCGCTGCTTCTGGTGTACTTTGTGCTGGCGGTGCAGTTCGAGTCCTTCCTGATGCCGGTGATGGTCATGATGATTCTGCCGGTGGCGTTCACGGGCTCTCTGTTCGGCCTGCCGCTGACGGGACGGGATTTGTCGATGCTGTCTCTGGTGTCGATTATCATGCTGGCGGGCACGGTGGTCAACTCCTCCATTATCCTGGTGGAGTACATCAAGATTCGCCGCCGCAACGGAGAGGACCGGACCACGGCCATCCTCCACGCCTGCCCGCTTCGCGTCCGCCCCATTCTGATGACCACGCTGACAACCATTTTGGCGATGGTGCCTATGGCGATGGGTATTGGCGAGACCAACGAAATGATGAGCGATATGGGGATTACCATGATTGCGGGCATGGTGATTTCTACCATTGTGACGCTGGTGTTTACGCCGGTATACTATTCGGTCATTGACAATTTCGGCAATCTTTTCCACCGCAGAAAGAAGGGACCGAAGAAGCCGGATAGTCCCCGCCCGCCCACTGCCCGGGAAGAGGCGTATGCCGCCGCTGGGACAGAGGCATAAATAAAAGCGCCGGTGGGATTTCCCTTTTCCCACCGGCGCTTTTTGCGTGCTTAGGGACTGCTCTCAGGAAGGTTCTGCTCTCCCCACGCTTTTAGAAAGTGCAGGACCTCAATAAAGCTCTCGCCCAGTTCGGTCAAGGCGTACTCGACTCTTGGGGGGACCTCGTGAAAATCATGCCGGAGGAGGAATCCATCAGCCTCCAGTTGGCGAAGCTGCTTAGTCAGGGAGGATTCCGTAATATCCCCGATGTGCCGCCGGAGCGCTCCAAAACGGCGGACGTCCATGATGGCAATATAGTATAGGATTTCGATTTTCCACTTCCCGCCCAGCAGCTTCTGGATGGTGGAGATGGTTTTGCACTTTTGGACAGCCTGTTGACTCTTTCGCATATGCGCCCTCCTTTTCCCCACTATAGCGGATATACAGAAGATTTTCAAGATACTGTAAAAAAGTACCGTACTTTTCTTTTTGATGCGCTGTGCTATAATGGCCTCAAAAAAGGAGGTTTCATGATGCACTATACAGGAACAATTTGGAGGCCGCCCTATGAGGCAGGGTCCCTGCTTTTAGAGGCCACCGCTGGCTGTACGCACCATAAATGCAAATTCTGTACGCTCTACAGCGGACTGCCCTTCCGTTTCCGGATGTCGCCGCTGGAGGATATAGAGAGCGATTTGCAGGAGGCTCAGCTCCGGCAGACGGACCCAATGACCGCGATTTCTGCCCGCCTACAGGGGTTCCAAAAGCCGGAACCGGTGCAGAGGGTCTTTTTGACAGGGGCAAATCCCTTTGTGCTGAAATATGACCGGCTGATGGAGATTGCCGCCCTGCTCCATAAGTACCTGCCCTCGGTCAAGACGGTGGGCTGCTTTTCCCGAGTGACGGATATTGCGCTGAAGTCCGATGAGGAGCTGTCCGCGCTGCGCCGGGCGGGATATGACGGCCTGACCATCGGCATTGAGACTGGCGATGAGGAGTCCCTGCAATTTATGAACAAGGGATACGCCGCCAGAGATATCCGGACCCAGTGCCGCCGTTTGGACGATGCAGGCATTCATTACAGCTTCTTCTATCTGGCCGGTATTTCTGGGGCCGGGCGCGGGGAAACCGGCGCAAGGGCCACGGCGGAAGTATGCAGCGCGCTCCACCCGCTGCGGATTGGGGTGAATATGCTGACTGTGTATCCGGATTCCGAGCTGTATCAGGAAATCCGGCGCGGAAATTGGAAGGAGGCGGGAGAGCTGGAAAAGTACCGTGAAATCCGCACATTGCTTCAAGAGCTCCGGATTGACACAGAATTTGCGGCACTGGGCGCGTCGAACGCATTCCAGCTCTATGGCAGGCTGCCGGGGGACAAGGATGCCCTGTTGATGGAAATTGATGGAATTATTGACGGCGTGAAGGAGAGCGAGCTGCAAACATACCGGAAAAACCTTCCCCATTTATAACCGGCGCCCGGCGGGATGTAAAGAGATTGTGAAGAAAATGGCGCAGGTGTTGAACGAAATGGAATAAATATGATATGCTGGAATAAAATGAGAGGAAAAAGGGCCGAAAATATACAGGAATTTTAGCGGGAGGTGCAGGCGTGGAGAGAATCAGGCGCTGGAGGGAGGAAATGGGACGGACAAAAACCGTCCTGGGAGAGAAGGTGCGGGAGGCTTTGGCGTCCGTGCTGCCTATTACCGCTATCGTGCTGGCGCTGAGCTTCACGCTGTCCCCGATTCCGGTGGATATCCTGCTGGCCTTCCTGTCGGGCGCGGTCCTGCTGATTGTGGGCATGGGGTTTTTTACCCTTGGCGCGGAGGCTGCTATGACACCCATCGGAGAGCAGGTGGGTTCCCGCATGGCCGCATCCCGAAAGCTGTGGGTCGTGGTCTCTGTCAGCTTTCTGATTGGTGTGATTGTGACCATCTCAGAACCGGATTTGCAGGTGCTGGCGGCTCAGGTGCCCGGGATTCCCAATATGGCGCTGGTGGGAATCGTGGCTGTAGGCGTGGGGGCGTTTTTGGTAGTGGCCCTGCTGCGGATTCTCTTTCAGGTGCCCCTGCAATGGCTGCTGATTGGGTCCTACACCGTCGTATTTCTTCTGGCGGCGTTCATCCCAAAGGACTTCCTTGCAATTGCCTTTGACGCTGGCGGCGTGACGACCGGCCCCATGACGGTGCCCTTCATCATGGCGTTGGGCTTGGGCGTGTCCTCTATCCGAAGCGATGAGAGTGCCGCGCAGGACAGCTTCGGCCTGGTTGCCCTGTGCTCTGTCGGGCCGGTTCTGGCGGTACTGATTCTCGCCCTCTGCTATCCTGCCTCGGGGACATACACCGCTGCCGCCCTGCCGGAAGCCGCGGACAGCCGGGCGCTGGGGCAGCTCTTCCTCCACGCCTTTCCGGAGTACGCCTGGGAGGTCTTGGAGTGCCTGGCCCCTATTGCTGCCTTTTTCGCGGTTTTTCAGGTGGTTTCCCTGCGGCTGAAACGAAAAAAGGTGTTGAAAATAGTCGTGGGTATTCTGTATACTTATATTGGCCTGGCCGTCTTCCTCACGGGAGTGAATGTGGGCTTTCTCCCGGCAGGCTCTTACTTGGGGCGGCAGATTGCGGGACTGGCCTCCTTCCGGTGGCTTCTGGTGCCGATTGGTATGCTGATGGGCTGGTTTATCGTCCAGGCAGAGCCGGCGGTCCATGTGCTGAACCGGCAGGTAGAAGAGATTACTGCCGGGGCCATTCCCGGAAGCGCCATGAGCGCCAGCCTTTCTATCGGCGTGGCGGTGTCTATCGGTTTTGCCATGGTGCGGGTGCTGACGGGGATTTCAATTTTCTGGTTCCTGGTCCCGGGGTATCTGGCGGCGGTGGCGCTGTCCTTCACCGTGCCGCAGATGTTCACGTCCATCGCCTTCGACTCCGGCGGCGTGGCGTCCGGCCCCATGACGGCAACGTTTCTCCTTCCCTTTGCGCAGGGGGCCTGTGAGGCGCTGGGGGGGAACGTGGTCACGGATGCCTTTGGCGTGGTTGCTATGGTAGCGATGACCCCGCTGCTGACCATCCAGCTCCTGGGGCTTGTCTATCAGTGGAAGCTGAAACGCACCGAGGAGACTGCCCCCGTGGAGGAAGAAGAGATCATCGAGCTGTAAGAACATGTCCGGCCTGCTTCTGTGTTCCCGGCGGCAGGGCTTTGGAAGCGGGCCGGGAATCTTGTAAAGGAGACGCAATCGCATGGGTGGAGCCGTTTTTATAATTACCATCACAGACCGCAGCCGGGGAGGAGAGTTTGCCGCCTGGTTCCAGAAGCAGGGTATCCCTCTGGTGCTGACGACCCTGGGCCAGGGCACCGCGACCACGGAGGTGCTGGATTTCCTGGGACTGGAGGCCACGGAAAAAGCGGTTCTGATGCTGGTGGCCCCACGCTCGTCCAGTCTGGTGCGCCGGGCGGAACGGGATTTGTGGCTGGACATCCCCGGCCGCGGAATCCTCATGACGGTCCCAGTGGCCACCATCGGCGGGGCCAAGGCGAAAAACTATCTGCTGCAGCAGGAGGCGGAGGAAGGTATGGAAAAGGAACACACCCACGAGTTGATTGTAGTCATCACAAAGCGGGGGTACACCGATCAGGTCATGGATGCCGCCCGTTCTGCAGGAGCCGCCGGAGGTACTAGCATCCACGCCAAGGGCACCGGTACGGAGATTGCGAAAAAGTTCTTCGGCGTGTCCATTGCGGCAGAGAAAGAAATGGTGCTGATTCTGACCCGACTCCAGGATCGGAATCCTATTATGAAGGCGGTCATGGCGCAGGCGGGGATGCAGACGGAGGCCCAGTCGATTACCTTTTCCCTTCCTGTCAGTGACATCGCAGGTCTCCGCCGTCTGGAACTGGAGGATGAAGCGTAAGTATCCGGCTTTCTCTATGACCAAAATTTTATAAAGAACGGAGGACGCGGCGGTAAAACCACGTCCTCCGTTTTTATGCTGTCTGTTTCGGCGGGGAAAGGATCAGCCCTCCGCCATCTTCTTGTATTTCGCGTAACGGGCCTTGACGTCGGCAATCTCCTTCGCATACAGCTCGTCAGCCTTGCCGGGGAAGTTGTTCTTCAAGGAGGCGAAACGGTTCTCGCCCATCAGGAAGTCCATCAGCTTATCCATATCCGGCTCGGGAGAGTCCAACTGGAAGGGATTCTTGCCCTCGGCCGCCAGGCGGGGATCATAGCGGTACAGGTGCCAGTAGCCGCACTCTACCGCCTTCTTCATCTCGTCCTGAGAACAGCTCATGCCGGCCTTGATATGCTGCTCCAGGCACGGGCAGTAGCAAATGACGATGGAGGGACCGGGATACGCCTCGGCTTCCCGCAGGGCCTTCAGCGTCTGGGCCTGGTCATAGCCCATGGCAACCTGTGCTACGTACACATAGCCATACTGCATCAGAATGCCGCCCAGATCCTTCTTGGAGACCTGCTTGCCGCCCGCTGCGAACTTTGCCACGGCGGAAGTGGGCGTCGCCTTGGAGGACTGTCCGCCGGTGTTGGAGTAGACCTCGGTATCCAGGACCAGCAGGTTCACGTCCCGGTTTTGGCTCATGACATGGTCAATGCCGCCGAAGCCGATATCATAGGCCCAGCCGTCGCCGCCGATGGCCCAGATGGATTTTTTCGCCAGGAATTCCTTGTTCTCCAGGATGTACTTCACGTCCTCGGTCTGCTCAGCGGCCTCCAGAGCGGCAATCAGGGCGTCGGACACGGCGCGGGACTTCTCACCGTCGTTCCAGTTGGCCTGGTAATCGCTGATGGCTTCCGCCGCAATACCGGCTTCCTTCACAGCGTCCATACGGATGAGGAGCTCCTTGCGGATGGCGTCCTGGGCGTGGAAGAAGCCGTAAGCGAACTCGGCGTTGTCCTCAAACAGAGAGTGTTCCCAAGAGGGGCCCCAGCCGCGGCTGTCCTTGCAGTAGGGCAGGATGGGTGCGCCGCCGCTGACCGCAGAGGAGCAGCCCGCCGCGTTGGTCGCATACAGCCGGTCACCCACTAACTGGCTGAGGAGCTTGATGTAGGTGGTTTCCGCGCAGCCCGCGCAGGCGGCGGAGAACTGGAAGTAGGGCTTGGCGAACTGGATATTTTTGACAGACTTGCTGTTGATAACATCCTTTTTGAGATAGGCGTCGTTCATGGCCACCTTGTCGAAGTTCTCCTGCTCGGGCTTCATCTCCTCGAAGGGGGTCATCACCAGGGCGTCGGCGCTCTTCTCGTTCTTGTTGGCGGGGCAGGCCGTCAGGCACACGCCGCAGCCCAGGCAGTCATAGGGAGAGACCTGCATCCGGAAGGAATAGGCGGGCGCGTCCTTGCCCAGACCCTTGGCGGGAACCGTGACGAAGGAAGCGGGCACCTGGGCCTTCTCCTCCTCGGTCAGCAGGACGGGACGGATGGCCGCATGGGGGCAGCACATGGCGCAGCGGTTGCACTGGATGCAGCTTTCAGCGTTCCACTTGGGCACCTTGATGGCAACGCCGCGCTTGGAATATGCGGAAGTGCCGTTCTCCCAGGTGCCGTCAAGCACGCCATGCTTCTGGAAAACAGAGACGGGCAGTTTGTCGCCCTGCTGACGGTCCATGGGCATGACGATTTCCTTGATGAAGGGGGTCGCGTCCACTTCGGGCAGCGGGGTGTCGGGCGCGTCGGCCCAGCTCTCGGGGATGTCCACCTTGACGGCGGCGCTGACACCGATATCCACAGCGGCGTTATTCATGTCAACGATTTTCTGGCCAGCCTTCTTGAAGTAGGAGTTGTAGTTATTCTGCTTCATATCCTGCACGGCCATATCCAGGGGAATGACTTTGGTGAGGGCGAAGAACGCGGCCTGAAGGATGCTGTTGGTCCGGTTGGCGCCCAAGCCCACCTGAACGGCCAGCTTAGCGGCGTCGATGATATAGAACTGGGCGTGCTTCCGGGCCAGGTCCCGCTTCATCTTGCCGGTGAGACGGGTCTCCAGCTCCTCCACGCTCCAGGGGCAGTTCAACAGGAAGGTGCCGCCCTCTTTCAGATCCTCAGTGGTGTCGTATTTGGTCACATAGGTGGGCGCATGGACGGCCACGAAGTCCGCAGAGGAGACGTTGTAAGTAGAGCGGATGGGGCTGTCTCCAAAGCGCAGGTGGCTCTGGGTCAGGCCGCCGGACTTCATGGAGTCATAGGAGAAGTACGCCTGCGCATACTTGTCCGCCACAAGGCCGATGGTGCTGATAGCGTTCTTGTTCGCGCCCACGGTGCCGTCACCGCCCAGACCCCACAGCTTGCAGGAGACCTCGCCGGGATGAGCCATCTCCACTTCCTTGTAATCCAGGGAGGTGTGGGTCACGTCGTCGATGATGCCGATGGTGAAGTTGTTCTTGGGCTGGTCCTGCTTGAGATTGTCATACACGGCGATGAGCTGGCCGGGAGTGGTGTCCTTGGAGCTCAGGCCATAGCGTCCGCCCACGACCTTGATGTCGCTCCGGCCCGCCTGGTTCAGCGCGGTGACCACGTCCAGATAAACAGGCTCGCCAACGCTGCCGGTCTCCTTGTTGCGGTCCAGGACGGCAATCTTTTTCACGGTGGCGGGAATGGCGGCGGAGAAGTGCTTCACGGAGAAGGGACGGTACAGGTGGATTTGCACCAGACCGACCTTGCGGCCCTGGGCGTTCAGGAAGTCCACGGTTTCCTTCACGGCCTCAGAGGCGGAGCACATGACGACAATGACTTCCTCGGCGTCGGGTGCGCCATAGTAGTTGAAGAGCTTGTAGTCCCGGCCGGTGAGCTTGTTGATCTCGTCCATGTAGTGCTGGACGGTATCGGGCACCACGGCGGCCATGACGTTTGCGCCCTCTTTGCACTGGAAGTACACGTCGGGATTGACGTTGTTGCCCCGGTTGGTGGGGTGCTCGGGGTTCAGGGACTGACGGCGGAACGCACTCAGCGCTTCGGTGTCTACCAGGCTGCGGAGGTCCTCATAGTCCAGGGCCTCGATCCGCTGCATCTCGTGGGAGGTGCGGAAGCCGTCAAAGCAGTGCATGAAGGCGTATTTGGAGTGGATGGCGGAAAGGTGCGCCACAGCCGCCAGATCCATGGCCTCCTGGGGGGAGGAGGACATCAGCATGGCGTAGCCGGTGGTGCGGCACGTCATGAAGTCCGTATGGTCGCCAAAGAT
>CAOJHG010000056.1 GCA_948435975.1 uncultured Oscillibacter sp.
CAGGTTCTAGTGTCCTTTACGGACGTGCGGGTTCAAGTCCCGCCTCGCGCACCAGCTCAGAAATTCCTATCACCGCTGCGTTTCCCCCTCCGCAAGCTCCGGGGAAAACTACGCTATGATAGGAATTTCTTCGCTTCCAACTGCGATTCGCTTCGCTGGATTCGCAGTTGGGTCCTCTTTGCGGTATGGCGCTTGACCAGGTTTTATGACAGCCATCTCGGGAAATCATTTTTATTTATATTCGTATTTCAGATAATTAGCGCTTGCATTTTCCTTCGCACTGTCATATACTAAAAGCGGAAAATCCCAATTGAATACTTTGTCTTCAGGGCGGGGCGCAATTCCCCACTGGCGGTACAGTCCGCGACCGGATGCTTCGGCGTCCGCTGACCCGGTGAAACTCCGGGACCAACAGTGACAGTCTGGATGGAAGAAGATAAGTGCGGTTGACCGTGCGTTTTTTCGTGCGCTTCTCGTTTGCCCGCCTTGGAGAGAACAAAGAATTCCGGGGTGTTTTCAAGTACGACAGAGGAGTGTATTTTTTATGGCCTTCAACAACGCAAACGCTGTCCGCACCCGGATGGATGCTAAGGTCCTGACCTCTATGGCGATGCTGACCGCCCTCACCTATCTGGCGATGCTGCTGAGCAATGTTCTTCCCAAGGTGTCTGGCTTCCTCCAGATGGAAATTAAGGGTACAGTCGTTGCGATTGGCGGTTTCCTTTTTGGGCCTCTTTCCGCCGCGGTAATCTCCGTTGTGGTTGCGGTGATCGAGCTGTTCACCGTCGGCGAGACCGGCCCCATCGGCTGCATTATGAACTGTCTTGCCGCCTGCTCCTTCGCCTGCCCCGCCGCCTTCATCTACAAGAGGATTCATACTCGGAAAGGTGCGGTCATCGGGCTGACCGCAGGCGTTGCGTCTTTGATTGTTACCATGCTGCTGTGGAATTACCTGATTACACCACTATACATACCCGGCATTACCCGCGCCAAGGTCGCCGAAATGCTGCCCACCGTGTTTTTCCCCTTCAATTTGGCCAAGGGCGGGCTGAATATGGCGCTGACGCTGATTCTCTATAAGCCTGTAGTCACCGCACTCCGCAGGGCAAAGCTGGTTCCCGACTCCCACTCCCCCCAGAACGAGTCTGGCTCCAAGGTGGGCTTCCTCCTGTTTTCCCTGGTGCTGCTGGCGACCTTCGTGGTTTTGGTGCTGGTCCTGGCGGAGATAATTTAAGAACCTGTCCAAGAACGTTACGCCCTCTGTCATTCCTGCTTTCGGAGACAGAGGGCGCTTTCTTGATTTACAGTCCCAATTCAAGATAACATCCTTTACCCTATCTTTGGCACTCTTTTTTAATCATATTCAGCACAGATAAATTTGAAATCTTCAGTCTTGTGAAGCGCTGCCAAGGCGTGTTTTTCGATATGCTTCGACATGATTTCTATGGCATATTGGAAATTTTTCGGCGGATAGCCCTCGGCGCAGCGAATCATTGTTATCAGTCTCTGATTGTCGCCTTTAATGAATTCAGATGGATAGTTGCCGGAATGATCGCAGGAGTCCTCGCTGCGGTATTCCTGTCTGACTGCTTCCATTTGCGCTGCGGTGCCGATTACAGCAAGGTAATCCATATAATCAGAGTCATAGTAATAGTCGATAAAAAGCCTTGCCGCAGCATCTGTGCATTGCTGGATTTGCTCAATAATAATATCTGCGTTTTGGATAGCAAATCTCCGGATTTCCTGCTTGGCGTGCTCCTCGTTTTCATAGCGGATATACAGAAGCGTTTCGTGGCCGTTAAGCGCGGCGGTGACGTTTTGAAGCGTTCCGTCCCTGTCATAAACGGCACGCAGCGTCCGAATAAGATCGTCCTCCGGTACACTGTGCAGCGTCATTTCACGCTTGCTCTTCCCTACGGGAATGGCATAGGTGAGCATTTGATACTGTGCGTCATAGTCAAAGGAGATCGCGCCGTCGCTGGTATCCTCACTGAAATCAACAAGGCTGTATACGCCTTCTTCATAGGTGAGCGGAATGTCGCGTAACTCTGGCATTTGGGTTCCCTTCCTTTATCAATTTCTGATTTGCAAAAGGATGTTATGACAACCGGTTTCCCCTGACGTCTATAGCTGCTTCGCCCAATCAATCCCCGGATAGAGCTTTCCGGTCCTGATAAAATACTCCACCGCCTCAGCGCCTGCTTCCATATCCGTCAGCGCCAGACGTTTCTCAATGGGAGACTGTCCGCCGCTGTCCAGCCCTGTCAGCTCCTCCGACTCCGCATACGCCGGATTGTACGAATAATAGCATTCTCCGCCGTCGTCGAAGCAGCATCCCAGCGCCAGCCATTCCCCGTCGCACAGAACCTCCATAAAGTCCCCTTCCCCATCCGGGTCCAGAAAAAGGCACTCGTCCACACCGTCCGGAACCGCAGCCAAAAGCGCCTGAATCCGCGCCTCCGTGATTTCCGATTCCAGCCCCTGTATATACTGAACACAGACCGCCAGCCTGTCATAGTCCGGAATTTCCGCCTGCTTCGATATGATTTCGTATTCCATAAAAATCCTCCTTGCCCGCGGACCGTTTGTTCTATTCTAGCACCCCCGCTTCCTCGCCGCAAGCGCGCATCCTTCGGGTTTCTGCACAGTTTTATAGAGAATCTTTGTGGGAAAAATGTATGGATTTTCCTGTATAGCCCTTTATAATAACAGGCATTAGACGTATGATGTCTATGCGTCATGTAAAATAAAGGAAAAGGGGAAATGTCAACATGAAAGCCATCCGATTTGCGGAACCCTGGAACGTCGCCTGCGTAGACCAACCCATGCCGGAACCCAAGGAGGGCGAAGCGCTGATTAAAATTCACGCCGCCGCCATCTGCGGAAGCGACATTGGGGCCTTCCGGGGCACCAACGGCCTGGTCAGCTATCCCCGGATCATCGGCCACGAGTTCAGCGGAGAGATTGTCAGCGTTCCCAGCAGCCCCGAGTGGAACCCCAAAGGCTTTCAGGTGGGCGACCGTGTCTCTGTGGACCCCTATATCTACTGCGGCCGCTGCTATGCGTGCAGCATCGGACGGACCAACTGCTGTACCAGCCTCCGCGTCCTGGGCGTTCATGTGGACGGCGGCATGTGCGAGTATTTCTGCCACCCCGCCAAGCTCCTGAACAAGCTGCCCAGCGGCATGAGCTATGAGATGGGCGCGCTGGCAGAGCCTTTGACGATTGCCCTCCATGGCGTTCACCGGGGCGGCCTGAAGAGCGGCGAGTATTGCGCGATCATCGGCGCGGGACCTATCGGCTTGTATGCGGGTATGGTGGCGGAGGCATACGGCGCTCACGCAATCATTATCGACCTGGTAGAGGAACGCTTGGAGTTTGCCAGAAAGATGGGCGTGGAGTACACCATCAACAGCAAGGAGACAGACCCGGTGGCGAAGGTCCGGGAGATTACCGGCGGCGAGGGAGCTCAGTTGGTGATGGAGTGCAGCGGGGCAAATGTGATGATCCGGCAGAGCCTGGACCTGGTGTGCCACGCGGGGCGGATTACCTTCACCGGCTGGCCGAAGACGGAAACCAGCCTGCCCACAGACGTGATTACCCGGAAGGAGATCGACATCCGGGGCGCACGGACCAGCGCCGGAGAGTTTGAGGAGGCTTTGGAGCTGCTCCACAGCGGCCGGGTGAAGCTGATGGACACGGTCACGAAGATCATCGCCTTGGACGAGGCCCCTGCGACTATCATCGACAATGAAAAGAACCCCGGCGATTACATGAAGGTCATCGTCAAGGTCTCCGGCTGAGCATAGGGACCGATTCAAATGAAAAGAGGAGCGCATTTATGAAAATGACATTTCGCTGGTATGGCGAGGGACGGGACCCCATTACCCTGAAGCAGATCCGTCAAATCCCCGGCATGAGCGGTCTGATGGGCCTGCTGGACGAAAAGGCCGCAGGCGAGGTCTGGACCTATGAGGAGTGCAAAGCCTATGTGGACCACGTACACGCCGTCGGCCTGGAATGCGAGGTCATTGAGAGCGTCAACGTCCATGAGGATATCAAAATGGGCCTCCCGAGCCGGGACCAGTATATTTCCAACTACTGCGAGACCATCCGCAATCTGGCGAAGGTGGGCGTAAAGGTCATTATCTACAACTTCATGCCTGTGTTTGACTGGCTGCGTACGGACCTGGCCCGCCTGATTCCGGAAGACGGCTCCAACTCCCTCTATTTCGACGAGAAGGAATTGGGCGAAATGACCCCTGTGGACCTGGTGAAGAAGACCTTGGAGGATTGCCACGGTATGTCCCTCCCCGGATGGGAACCCGAGCGCCTTGCCGAGCTGGAGACCACCCTTGCCGTCTACAAGGACATTGACCAGACGAAGCTGCGGGAAAACTTCAAGTATTTCCTGGACGGCGTGATTCCCACCTGTGAGGAAGCGGGCGTCCGCATGGCCTGCCACCCTGATGACCCCGCATGGCCCATTTTCGGCCTGCCCCGTATTACCCACAGCCAGGCGGATTATGACATCATGGTAGGACTCCACGACTCCCCCGCCAACAGCCTCTGCCTCTGCACAGGGTCCCTTGGCTCCAACCCCGACAACGATATTCCAGCTATCATCCGCCACTTCGGGAGCATGGACCGGATCGCCGCCATGCACGTGCGGAACGTCAAATATCTGGGCCACCGCAAATTCCGGGAAGCCGCACACCTCTCCAGTGCCGGCGACCTGGACATGTACGCTATCATGAAGGCTGTTTTCGACACCTGCCCCGGCGTCTATATCCGTCCGGACCATGGCCGCATGATCTGGGACGAGACCGGACGCCCCGGCTATGGCTTGTATGACCGGGCCTTGGGCGCTACCTATCTGAACGGCCTTTGGGAAGCCATCTGCCGGGAGAACGGCCGCCCTGAAATGGCGTACTGAGGGCCGCCTCCTGAATGAAGGGCAAAGGAGAGAGATATCATGAAACTGAACCGCGCATCCCTGGCGGACAAAGAGGGCTGGGCCGCCGCTCATGTGGCGCTTCCGCAGTATGACGTAACCGCAATGGCCCAGGCGACGAAGGCGGCTCCTGCATGGGTACATTTCGGCACGGGCAATATCTTCCGGGCCTTTATCGCCGCCCTGTCTCAGCGCCTTTTGAACGAGGGCCTTACCAACAAGGGCATCATCGTAGCCAACACCCACGATCCCGCTGTTATCGACACGGCCTTCACGCCTTATGACAACCTCTGCATCTCCGTGGTCCTGAACCCCGACGCCACCACCAGCCGGGAGATCATCGGAAGCATTGCCGAGGGCCTGAAAGCTGACAGCGCCAATGCGTCCGCTATGGCCCGCTTCAAGGAGATTTTCACAGACCCCGGACTGCAAATGCTGACCTTCACCATCACAGAAAAGGGATACGCCCTCCGACAGCCGGATGGTTCCCTTCTCCCCGCCGTAGAAGCGGATAAAAAGGAAGGTCCGCACAATACAAAAAACGCTATGGCAACGCTGGCCAAGTTCCTCTATTGGCGGTATCAGGCCGGAGGATATCCCATTGCCGTTTGCAGTCTGGACAATTGCAGTCATAATGGAGAGGTCTTTCATAGGAGCGTCTCCGAGATTGCACACGCCTGGGCGGAAAACGGCTTGACGGACCCCGGCTTCCCTGCCTGGCTGGACGACGAGAGCAGGGTCAGCTTCCCTTGGAGCATGATCGACAAAATCACCCCCCGCCCGTCAAAGGAGGTCCAGCAGAGCCTGGAAGCAGACGGCATTGAGGGTATGGAGACCATTGTTACAGAAAAGGGCGGCTATACGGCGGCTTTTGTCAACGCGGAGCGGCCGCAGTATCTGGTCATCGAGGACAAGTTCCCCAATGGCCGTCCGCCGCTGGAGAAAGCTGGCGTGTACTTCTGTGACCGGGATACCGTGAACAAGACAGAACGCATGAAGGTCACCACCTGCCTGAACCCCCTGCACACAGCCATGAGCGTTTATGGCTGTCTGCTGGGCTATACGAAAATCGCCAGTGAGATGAACGATCCGGACATTGTGGCGCTGATTACCCGTCTGGGCTACGGAGAGGGGCTGCCAGTCGTGACGCACCCAGGCATTCTGGAACCCAGGGACTTTATTGACGAGGTGGTTAAGGAGCGCCTGCCGAATCCGTTCATGCCCGACGCACCCCAGCGCATTGCTACGGACACCTCCCAAAAGGTGGCGGTCCGGTTTGGCGAGACGGTCAAAAGCTATATATCTCAGGGCCGGGACATGAACGGGCTGGTAAGCATCCCCTTGGCCTTGGCGGGGTGGATGCGGTACCTTCTTGGGACAGACGACCAGGGCCTGCCGATGGAAGTCAGCAGCGACCCCTTGAAGCAGCATTTGCAGGAGCAGTTGAAAGGCGTTGTCTGGAACGAACCTGCCAGCTACAAGGGGCAGCTCCGCCCGCTGCTGTCAAACGCGAACATCTTCGGCACGGACCTGACAGCCACACCCCTGGCGGACAAAATCGAGGCCATGTTTGTGGAAGAGCTGTCCGGTCCTGGCGCGGTCCGCTCTACGCTTCACAGGCATCTGACGTGATACCGGCGTTAAAACAGCAAGAGGCCTCTGCCGAAACAGGCAGAGGCCTCGGATTTTTATGCCTTGGACGCGGGTCACAGCAGGCCAAAGAACCGCAGCATGTAAACGATGCAGAAAATCGTCACAGCGGAGAGAAGGGTTGTCCACACCACCATCTGACTGGCAAGCTGGTCGTCTCCCCCCAGCTCCTGGACCATCACCGCGCTGGATACGGCGATGGGGGTTGCGCTGATCGTGATGACAGACGGCAGCTCCACCGGCGTGAGTCCCAGGGGGCCCCGGAACAGAAGCGCCGTCCCAATCACCAGCAGCGGAGATACTGCCAGCTTCAATGCGATGCCCAGGCTGAGCTGTGGAAGGATAGACCCCACGGCGCCCAGATCCAGCCGCGTCCCCAGCACAAACAGCATCACCGGCGAGGACACCACAGACAGCCGGGACAGCGTATCATACAAGACCGGAAGCTGATACCGGATGGTAAAAACCGGCTGGCCGTCCACCACGGGCAGAAGCTGGCGGATCAGGACCACAACCACGCCGGACATCGCTCCAATAATCAGCGGATTGTGCAGCACCCGCCGCAGGATTTCCCGAGGCGAAGGCTTGTGGTTCTCGTCACACCCATACAGCGTCAGCACGATCACCGCCAAAAGGTTGAACAGCGGAACAGAAACGGAGGTGCTCAGCGCCGCGAAGCCCATTGCCGCGTCACCCCCCAGGGAGTTTGCCAGGGGAAGGCCCAGAATCGCCTGATTGGAGCGGAAAGAGGCCTGGATAATAACGCCCTTTTGGGAACGCTTTGGAACGAATGCTTTCGCCGCGGCCGCGCCCACCAGTGCGCTGACCAGGATGCCGCAGAAGAGGAATCCGATCATCCGCCAGTTCATGGCGCTCAGGTCGTCGATGGCATACACGTTGCAGAACAATTGGACTGGCAGAAACAGCCGGAAGCACAGTCCGTTGAGCTGCTTGTAAAAATCGTCAGACCAATGCCCGATCCGCCGCACCACATAACCCAAAAGGATAATCAGCAAAATCGGCAGGATTGCGCCCAGGGTATAGGAAAGCGTCTCTTTCAAAATGTATCACCTGTTCCACAAAAATACCGAAAAGCGGGAGAACACCGGTCAGCTAGTCGGGGCGCGGGCCTCTTCCGCCAGGGTCCACAGGCCGCTGTTGGATTCGGTGTCTTTATTCTGGCGTTCCTGGCGATCCTGCCGCGCCTGAGCCTTGGCGTAGCTCTCCGGGCTGGAACCCATGATGCGCCGGAACGTATTATAAAAGGTACAGTAGTTCTGGAAGCCCACCTCCATGGCGATTTCCGTCAGCGGTGTTCCCTTGCCCATGAGCAGGGTGGCCGTGTGGATGCGTTTCTGGTCAATATAGAGCTTTAAGGTGCTGCGGGTGAGGTTTTTGAAGGTGCGGGAAAGATAAGTGGGATTGTAATTTGTGACTTTGCCCAGGGTCTTCAAACTCAGGTCTTCGCCCAGGTGAAGGTTGATATAGTTGATGAGCTCACAGACCAGGTTATCCTGCCGGGTGAGGATGGCCCCGCCGCTGTTGAGCCGGAGGAAATCATCCTGGAGGTAAGCCAGCATCTGGTGGAGGATGCCTAGCTGGAAGACCATCTTCCCGTGCTCAAGCGTACAGTTCTGATAGGCCCCGATAAGGTCAATATACTTGTGGATATCCAGAGACCCCAGATGAAGCACCGGGTAGCTGTTTCCGTTCCGGCTGAAAATCTGGATCAGGTTGTCGTCCTTAGTAGAGCAGGACATCACAAAGTTAAAGGTCAGGCCCACGCTGAAACGCATATGGTCCTCGTTGTCCTGGACCAGCCACATATGTTCGTCCATCAGATCGCAGCGGACGATATCACCGAAGCCGACCTCATATTCCTGGTCCAGCAGGCGGAAGCGGGCAGGTTCCTTCCCCAGATAAATCACATACTCATAAAAATCGTGAAAATGGAACATGGGGGCCTTGTTCTTTCCAAACTGATGGAGCTCCGCGTCGAAGCCGAACTGGTCTGTATTGTTGGAAAAGTTGGAGGCATCGCTGGGCAGCGATGAAAAAGTTAGATCCTGTGTCATGTCCGTCATCCACCACGCCCGAAGGCGCGCCTTTCTTATAAAAATTACGGATCTGGATCGTGGGATGTTGTCTGGGAAAATCATGAAAATTATATTGGCGGCATCCGCTCCCCTCTGTTCCGGCGGCAATTTTCCGGCGCTTCAGAAAGTTTTCAAAACGCCGCTGCTTTGCCGCGCCCAGACGTTCCGGCGGAGTTCCTGTGCGTGTCCGCCCTGTCCGGGATTTCGATTTTTCCTTCTCTTCCCGCCGCTGTGACAATTAGGAAAAGACTGAAATCGAAATATCCTATCAGCT
>CAOJHG010000057.1 GCA_948435975.1 uncultured Oscillibacter sp.
TTTTTGCCATAGCACAGACCTCCTTGAATGAAAATATGCTCTAAGCTGTCCTCACCAATCACTGAAAAATCAGTTGATTAACAAGTCACTTAGAGCATATATCACCGGAGTTCAAACGCAAGATTCTATGGAGGAACACAACATGAAAATCGCTGTTATCGGTGCCAATGGCAAGGCCGGCCGCCTGATTGTCCGGGAGGCCTTGGACCGGGGCTTGGACGTAACCGCCGTGGTCCGTGGGGAGAACCGATCTGCCGCGGCAAAGGCCGTGACGAAGGATCTGTTTGCCCTGACGGCCGAGGATCTGAAGGACTTCGACGTGGTGGTGAATGCCTTTGGCGCCTGGACGCCGGATACCGTCGGGGAAATTCCCAAGGCGGTTCGGCACCTCTGCGACGCGCTCGCCCATACGAAGACCCGGCTGCTGATTGTGGGTGGTGCGGGAAGTCTCTATGTCAATCCAGAGCACACCCGCACGGTGGCGGATGGCCCCGATTTTCCCGATGCGTTCAAGCCTCTGGCCGCGGCCCACGACAAAGCGCTGCGGCATCTCCGGGGGCGGAGGGATGTGAAGTGGACGTATGTCAGTCCCGCCGGAGACTTTCAGGCGGATGGCGCCCGCACTGGCGCGTATCTCCTGGGCGGTGAGGAACTGACCCTGAACAGCCGGGGAGAGAGCGTGGTCAGCTACGCCGATTATGCCGTCGCCATGGTGGATGAGGCCATTGGGGGAGAGCATGTTCAGGAGAGAATTTCCGTGGTGGGAAAATAAGCGGTTAGAGAGGGGCCGCTCCGTTTGATGGCGGGGCGGCCCTTTTGTTTTTGTAAAAGAGTCCCCGGCATTTCCGGAGATTTCAATACGCGATAACCATACTTTATAAGCATGGTAAAGGATAGAAACAAAGTATTTTACATTTTAAAAAGCACCAGGTAAAATGGGGACTGTCAAACAGGCAGCTCCCGTGTTTTATTTCGTGCCGGTAGAAAGGAAGATTGTTATGAAACCGATGAAAATCTGCGGCTATGTTTTGGCCTTGTGCATGGCTCTGCCCCTGGCGCTTACGGCCTTTGCTGCGGACGGGGCGTCCTTTTCCGATGTGGACGCCGGCGCCTCTTATGCCCGCGCGGTCCGGTGGGCGGCGGACAACGGTTATGTTAACGGCTACAGCGACGGGCGTTTCGGCGTGGATGAGGTGGTGACCCGGGCGCAGCTCTCCGCCATATTCCACCGGGCCGCAGGGAGTCCCGCCGCCTCGGGGGAACTCCGCTTTTCCGATGTGGCGGCGACGGCCTATTATAGGAGTGCGGCTGGCTGGGCGGCGGACGGCGGCCTGATCAACGGCTACGCGGATGGGCGCTTTGGCGTGAACGATCCGGTGACCCGCCAGCAGTTGGCCGCCATTCTCTGGCGCTGGGCGGGCAGTCCGGCGGCCTCCGGAGAGGATTACGCAGACGAAGCAGACATCGCCGCTTACGCGCGGACCGCAGTGGATTGGAGTCGTTCCAACGGTATCCTTTCCGGACGGGCGGACGGACGCTTCGCCCCGGCGGACGGCGCCACGCGGGCGGAGGTGGTTTCCGCCCTGTATCAATACCGGCGGCTGCCGGGCGGCAGTGAACTCCCTGAAGTACCCGGGTCCTCCGATGTTTCCGATAGTTCCCGGATTCTGGTGGCCTATTTTTCCGCCACGAACCAAACGGGGAATCTGGCCAATCGCTTGGCCGGTATTCTGCATGCGGATCTTTACGAGATTATTCCCGCTCAGCCTTACACCTCCGCCGATCTGAATTACACAGATTCCGGCTGCCGGGCCAACCGGGAGCAAAACGACCCCGCCGCCCGTCCTGCCATCGCTGGTTCGGCGGAGAATCTGGCGGACTATGATACCGTGTTCCTGGGTTACCCCATCTGGCACGGACAGGCCCCAAGGATCATCTGCACCTTTCTGGAAAGCGGCGATTTCGCCGGAAAGTCCATCGTGCCGTTCTGCACCTCCGGCAGCAGCGGAATTGGCTCCAGCGCGGACCATCTTCAGGTCCTGACGCCGGACGCCCATTGGCTGGAAGGACGGCGTTTCAGCGGCGGTGCTTCCCAAGACACCGTGGAAGAATGGGTGAACAGCCTGAAACTAGCGGAGTCCGGAACAGCCGCAGAAGAGGAGACTCTGGAAATCCAGGTCAACGGAACCGCGATCGCCGCCCGTCTGGCGAAGAACTCCTCCGCCCAGGCTTTGGCGGAACTGCTGGCGGAGGGACCCCGTACGATTGAGATGCGTGACTATGGCGGCATGGAGAAGGTGGGGCCTCTGGGGCAAACCCTTCCCACAAACAACGAGCGAATTACTACCCAGGCGGGAGACCTGGCGTTGTATCAGGGGAATCAGTTGGTCATTTACTACGCCGCTAATACCTGGAGTCTCACCCGCCTGGGCAAAATCCAAGGGGTGACCGCCCAGGAGCTGCGGGACATTCTGGGCGGGGGGGATGTCAGCGTTACACTGTCCTTGCGCTGAGGAACCGGGGCGGGGAGGCCTGTTGCCTGCGCCCCGGTTTCTGTAATATAATGTTTCCTTTGAAGGGCCCAATTCCAAAGGCCCGCGTATAAAACGGCCTCATCTAGACGACAGGTCCCAAGGGACCTATCCGGACTGGGTGAGGCTGTGCCTTTTATATGAGAATCTCTCACAGTAGTTGTATGCAGTCGCGTTTTTACTTTCAGGCGCCGTCTGTTAAACTGAACTTACGCTCCCCCGAATTGCCTGCTTATTGGGGAGAGATTTTACAGCTGGTGACAAGAAAATAAGGTGTGACGGTGCGTGCATTGGAAAATTATTGGAATACATAGAAAAATCCCGCTTTTTACTGATTTCTGAGTCAGGGGAAGATCCCCGTGTCATCCACCACCTGGAGCCGGAAAACGGTTGCCTTTTCGTAAGCTGGGTGCTCCGCCGTTCACTGGAGAGGTCTCTCCTTTACGGAAGTATTCCCTTTACCCGAGGCAGGGAGGGATGTCCGCTGCGAGGGGTTCTGGTTTGTGATCTACGGCTCAGCCCAGGCAGCGCCATCTGGAGCGCGCAGGTGTCGATGGCACGGTTCACCGCGGGGAAGCCGCTGATTTTCGTCGTACCGGACCGAAAGGCCTATCCGACCTTCGAGGGTCTGGTTCCATCGTCTCTGGAGGAACTGCGGGTGACTGCGGCCGCCTTCGCGAAGTCTCATCTGGAGGAAGCTTCTTCGGATGTGGAGATTGGCGGGAGGGAACAGGCGGAGTCCCTACTGGAGAAAGGCCTTCTGGCCTATAAGCTGCATAGACACTTCCAGTACCAGCGATAAGGAGAGCCTTTGCGCAGGGGAGGAATTACGAATGTTTGGAGTCATTGTCAACACCTATACGGTTATTCTGGGCAGTGCCGCGGGGCTGCTGTTCAAACAGGGGATTCCGCCCAGGATCTCGCAGACGATTATCTTTTCCATCGTCCTTTGCTCCGCGGTGATTGGCGTCCGGGGCTGCGTGGAGAGCGGCGGGTCTCTGGTGCTGGTGCTTTCATTGGTCACCGGCACGGCCATGGGAGCCGATCTGGACATCCAGGGGAAGCTGAGCCATCTGGGGGAGATGTTCGGAAAGGAAGGGGAGACCGCACAGGTATTCCTTTCAGAGGGCTTTGTATTCGCCTGCCTAATGTTCTGCGTGGGGGCCATGACCATCAAGGGGCCTTGAACGCGGGATTGAACCACGACAACAGCATGCTGTATACCAAATCCCTGATGGACCTGATTTGCTCCTGCATGCTGACGGTGAGCCTGGGCAGGGGAGTTCTGCTGTCGTCGGGATTTGTACTTGTGTATGAGGGCGCTCTGGTGCTGCTGGCCGGGACGCTGGCCCCGGTTTTGACGGGGCCGATGGTCGCGGAGATCACCGACGTGGGCTCCGCGTTCATTATCGCTTTGGGGCTGAATGTGATGGATTTTGAAAAATTGCACGTGGCAAATTTCCTTCCCGCCGTGCTGCTTGCCCCGTTTTTCTGTTGGGCGATTTCCCTGCTGCCCGCCGGTTTTTAAAACCGGGCTGATGAGAGAACAGGGAAGCGGATTGAAAGGAGAGAGGAGATATGGGTAACGTCGCTGTGGTTGCGGGCTTGGGACTGATCGGCGGTTCTATGGCCAAGGCTTTGAAAACATACAACAACTATAGGGTCTGCGGCTGGAACCGCACACGATCGGTGGCGGAAAAGGCCTTTGCCGAAGGCGCCATTGACGGCGTGGCTGACGAGGAGATGTTGTCTCAATGTGATTTGTTGCTGCCGGCGCTGTATCCCCAGGCCACGGTGGCGTTCCTGCAAAATGTCATTCCCCGGATGAAAGCCGGTGCGCAGGTGGTGGCTCTGGCGGGTGTCAAGGGTTTCGTTGTGGAGGCGGTGACTCCCGTCGCCCGGCGCTTTGGCATCCGCTATACCGGGGGACACTCTGTGGCGGGACTGGAAAAATGCGGTTATGAGCGCTCGGCTCCCGATCTGTTCCAGGGGGCCAGTATGATCTTGGTCCCTATCGCTACCACGGAAGTGGGGGATCTGATGGAGTTGGGGGCACTGTTCCGTAAAATTGGTTTTGGAAAGATCAAATTCTGTACCCCCCAGACTCATGACCGGATGATCGCCTATACCTCTCAGCTTCCCCACGTAATTTCCAACTCCTACGTGAAGAGTTTGGTGGCCGGAGGGCTGGAGGGTTTTACTGGGGGAAGCTGCCGGGACATGTCCCGGACCGCGTGCTTAAACGAAACGATGTGGACGGAGCTGTTCCTACTGAACAGGAAACACTTGCTTCCGGAGATCGACCAGCTGCTCTCTGACGTCTCGGAGCTCCGGGCGGCTTTGGAAGAAGGGGACGCGGCGGGCCTGGAGCGGCTCTTGCGCCGAGGACGGGAGGATAAGGAGCGCATGGAAGTGCCGCTGCCGGAACGGCCGGGCGCATAAAGAAGGAGGGGATGATGACGTTGATAAGGGATTTGAAACAGAGGTATTGGTATTTGGCGGCAGGGACGGGTCTGCTTTTGCTGGTGGGCGTTGTGTACGCTTGGTCCATTCTCTCCGCGCCTCTGGCGGAGGCTTTTGGCTGGAACAGCCAGGATCTGAGTTTAAACTTTACGGTAATGATGAGCTTTTTCTGCCTCAGCGGTATTCTGGGCGGTGTCCTTTGTGCGCGGACAGGTTCTCCGAAGCTGTCTTTGCTGTTGGCGGCGGCCTGCTCTCTGGGAGGATTTTTATGCACGGCTTTTTGTACCGGGGGACAGCTCCTCCGGCTATACCTGTTTTATGGCGTTTTGGTGGGCGCAGGTGCGGGCTTTGCCTATAACGCCGTGATCGGATGTGTCTCTGCCTGGTTCCCGGAAAAGAGGGGCTTTGCCTCCGGCGTTCTGCTTATGGGTTTTGGCTCCAGCACGCTGCTGCTGGGCGGCGGGGCCTCCGCGCTGATGGAAGCGGGAACACTGTCTTGGCAGAGCGCCTACCTGGCCATTGGCGTGCTTCTCTGCCTGGGCCTGGTTTTGGGGAGCTTGATCCTGGGCCATCCTGGCCCGGGAGCGTCCCTGCCGGCCCCGCCGCGACGGAAAAGGCGGCGGAAAGCCTCTCCACCGGGAAGATGGTCCAGACCAGGGCCTTTTGGCTGTTCTTTCTGTTCGCGGTGGCGGGGGGAGGCATTGGCTCCGGCGTCATAGCCCATGCCGGGCCGATTGCCGCGTCCTCCGGGGTGGCCGGAGCTACAGCGGTCTATGTGGGATTGCTGTCCGTGTCCAACGGCGTGGGCCGGGTGATCTTCGGAATGTTATACGACCGTCTGGGCAGAAAGGCGCCGATGCTGCTCGCCGTGGTCTTCTTCGGCAGCGCGCTGGCCCTGATGGCTTGTTCGCTGCAAGTCCAGATCCCGGCGCTGGTGGTTCCAGCTTATCTGTTGATCGGCGCGTCCTACGGAGCTGTTCCCACTATGGCGGCGGCCTATACCGCAGCCCGGTTCGGGCCGAAGTTCTATTCCACCAATTTCAGCGTCATGAATCTGACGTTAATGTGCTCCTCCTTCTCATCGGTAGTCAGCGGAACGCTGTATATGGCATCCGGTACCTATCTTTCCTCCTTGGGCTTTTACGCCGCCCTCTGCGGCTGTATGGCGGTGATGTGCCTGCTGCTGAACGGCGGGCGTAGAAAATAGAAAGCGAGGTGTTTCTCATGTTTTACAGTGTAGCGAAAGAACTGTTTGAAAAGCTGCCCCAGGCCTGCTTTGGCGTGGTGGCCGTGAGGGGCGTGGACAACCACGCCGGCATCCCGGAGATCCGCGCGTTTCTTCAGGAGGGAATCTCCCGGCAGGAGGCGTACTTCGAGGGCAAACCTGTCAAAACCGATCCCCATATTGAGCCATACCGGGAGGCCTTCCGGACCTTACAGATCAATCCGAACAAGTACCTCTGCTCCATCGAGGCCCTGCTGAGCCGGATTGCAAAAAAGAAAGGGTTTCCCACCATCAATCCCATTGTGGACTTGGGCAACGCCGTTTCTCTGCGCCACTTTCTCCCCATCGGCGCCCATGATCTGGGCACCATTCCGGAGGGGCTGGAGGTCCGACCCGCCGTGGAGGGGGATTTCTTCTTACCCTTTGGCGGAGAGGGGATGGAAACGCCGGACGCCGGGGAGATCGTCTATGTGTCAGAGCATCAGGTCCGTACCCGCCGCTGGACCTGGCGGCAGAGTGAGATTGGGAAGATTACGGAGGAGACCTCGTCGGTGTTGTTTCCCATAGATGGCTTTTCGGACATTAACGGGGAGGAGGTCCGGCGGGCCGCCGCGGAGCTGGCGGAGTGTGTGGAGTGGTTTTTCCATGTGTCCTGTGAGGTGGGATTTGTGGACGCGGATCATCCCCGGGTTGACTTCTTCATGTAAAGTAAATATCATTGACGATGGCGTTTGCGAGATGCTTTGAGCGGAAACCATGCGGCCCCACGGAGCGTAATTTTGCTCTGTGGGGCCGTGTTTGTGTCCTGGGAAGAGACTGATGGGAGAGGTCGCCTTTTTTCGTCCTTTAAAAATCGTCGGAGGCCCGATTGGCAGGCCTGCGGAGGTGTGTGTTGCTAGAGTTTTTTATTCTTGACGTAGGCGATGAATTCCGCTTGGGTAGGGCGGATGTCCCGCAATGTCATAACCGCCATACCCAGCACCCGGCAGGAGGGCGGTGAGAGGGGCAGCATCTGAATATTTTCCATATTTCCGTCCAGAACCAGCTGGCTGAATACGCTGACCCCCAAGCCGCTGGCGACCATGGAGAGAATGGTGGAATCGTCGGCGTTGACCGTATGCTTTCGGGGGACCACGCCGTTTTCGTCCAGAACGGTCTGCACATCCCGGTTGCCGCCAAAGGAGGGCATGATGAAAGGGAGGTCCCCCAGGTCTTTGACGGGGAAGGTGGTTTTGCCCTCCAGGGGAAAGGTGGAGGGGAAGACGGCGAAATTAGGGTCCTCCGCCAGGGGAATGAAATCGCAGGAAAACTTCTTGCTCCGGCTGAGAAAGCCGATGTCAATGACCCCAGTGTACAGCCAGTTGTAAATCTCCTCCATGCCGCCCACCTTCACATCCAGTACGATGCCCGGCTCCCGCTCCCGGAATTCCCGGATGAACACGGGAATCCAGCTCCGGGCGATGCTGGCGTAAGCGCCGATGCGAATACGGTCCTCCCGGCTGGAGTGAATGGTTTCGATTTCCGATTCGATTTGCCGATCCACGTCCACCAGCTTCTGAAACAGTGGCAGCAGCTTTTGTCCCTCCGGCGTCAGCCGAACGCCGAAGCGGCCCCGCTCCAGTAGCTTAAAGCCTACGCTGTTTTCCAGAGCGTCCATCATGTGGGTGATGCCGGAGGGCGTATATCCCAGGGCGTCCGCCGCCCGAAGAAAGCTGCCTGCCTCCACGGCGCTGAGAAGAACCTTGATTTTTTGCGTGTCCATGGTCCGTCATCCCTTTCACCTGTTTTGTCACATTTCTTCTGTGAGAGTTTCTCACAATACTAGTATGGAATATCGTTTTATCTTTGTCATGACCTTCTGTATGATAGGGACATCGGAACACAAGAGGCCGAAGGGAACGCAACGACATTTGGAAAGGGATGGAATGTGATGAGCAAAGTGATCATGACCGGCAACGAAGCCGTTGCCCGGGGCGCGTAAGAAGCGGGCTGCCATGTGGCCGCCGCGTATCCTGGTACCCCCAGTACCGAAATCCTGGAGAATGTGGGAGAGCACTATTCCGCCGACATTTACAGCCAGTGGGCGTGCAACGAGAAAGTGGCGGCGGAGATCGTCTCCGGCGCGTCCATCGGCGGCGCGCGGGCCCTGTGCGCCATGAAGCACGTGGGCATGAACGTGGCTATGGACCCCATTTTCACCATGGCCTATGCCGGTGTGAACGGCGGTCTGGTCATCGTCACCGCCGACGATCCCGGCTGCCACAGCTCCCAGAACGAGCAGGACAACCGCCTTTACGCGCCGCACGCCAAGCTGGCGATGCTGGAGCCCTCGGACTCTGAGGAATGCAAGGAGTTCACCAAGGCGGCCTTCGCCCTCAGCGAGCGCTTTGATATTCCTGTGCTCCTCCGCATGACCACCCGGGTCTGCCACTCCAAGGGCCTGGTGGAGCTGGAGGAACGGGAGAATGTGCCGGTGCGGAAATATGAGCGCAGGGCCGATAAGTTTGCCATGCTGCCTGCCGTGGCCCGGGTGCGCCACATGATCCGGGAGGAGTCCCTGGCGGACATGGAGAATTACAGCAACGCCTGTTCCTACAACCGGGTGGAGAACACCGGCGGAAGCAAAGTGGGCGTCATCACCTCCGGAATCTCCTATCAGTATGCCAAAGAGGTGTTTGGTGACACGGTGAATTACCTGAAGCTGGGCCTGACGTTCCCCCTGCCCCGGAACCTGATCCGGGAGTTT
>CAOJHG010000058.1 GCA_948435975.1 uncultured Oscillibacter sp.
CGGCGTACAGTGCCAGGGGGCGTCCAGCATTGCCCTGACAAAGCTGGACGTGCTGAGCTATCTGGATGAGATTCCCGTCTGCGCACGGTATGAGCTGGACGGACAGCAGACAGACGCATTTCCCTTCCCGGCCCTCCTGCCCGACGCGAAGCCGGTGGAAATCGCCATGCCCGGCTGGAAGTGCGACATCTCCGGCGTTCGGACCTGGGAGGACCTGCCCCGGGCCGCCCGGGATTACGTGGAGTATATCGAGCGGGAGATTGGATGCCCCATCGGCTATGTGTCCGTAGGCCCGGAACGGGATGCTATCATCATCCGCTGAGGAAAAGCGCCATACTGCGGTTTACCGTCTCCGAGTTTTACGCCGTTTGTGGAGGGCTGTCCATAGCAGGTGCGATGGCGCGGCGCTAGCTGTGTTTGGGCTGGCGTTCTGCCTCTGTCCGTGGACTTCTCAGCTTCTGGCATTTGCCTGATTCGTTCTTCTGAAACCCAGGCGGGGGCAGTTCCTGTCTCCCCGCGTTCGAAAAGAAAGGTTGATTTTTATGCCGAAAGACCGTTACGAGTCCCCCCTCTCCTCCCGTTACGCCTCAGAGTTTATGCTGCGGCTCTTTTCCGCTGAAACACGTATCCAGACCTGGCGTCAGTTATGGGCGGCCTTGGCTGAGGCGGAACACAACCTGGGGCTTCCTGTGTCTGAAGAGCAGGTCTCCGAGCTGAAAGCCCATATCAGCGACATCGACTTCGAGTGCGCCGCCCAGCGGGAAAAAGAGGTCCGCCACGACGTTATGGCCCATGTCTACGCCTACGGCAAGGCCGCGCCCTCTGCCGCCGGAATCATCCACCTGGGGGCTACGAGCTGTTACGTCACCGACAACGCGGACCTCATTCTATACCGGAAAGGCCTGCAATATCTGCGGAAGGGACTGACCAGCCTCCTGGCGAACCTGGCGGACTTTGCGAAAAAATACGCCGCCACTCCCACCCTGGGCTATACCCATTATCAGCCCGCCCAACTGGTGACGGTGGGCAAACGAGCTTCGCTTTGGATGCAGGACCTGCTGGCGGACCTGGAGGAGCTGGATTTTGTGGTCAGCCGCATGAAGTTCCTGGGCTGCCGGGGAACTACCGGGACCGAGGCGAGCTTCATGGACCTCTTTGAAGGCGACGGGAAAAAGATTGACGAGATGAACCGCCAGATTGCCGCCAGGTTTGCGTTTGACGAGTGCTTTCCCGTCTGCGGCCAGACCTATCCCCGGAAGGTGGACAGCCGCATTCTCAACGTCTTGTCCTCCATTGCCCAGAGCTGTTACCGCATGGCCAACGATATCCGTCTTCTTCAGCATGACCGGCAGGTGGAAGAGCCTTTCGAGAAGAATCAGATCGGCTCCTCCGCCATGGCTTACAAGCGGAACCCCATGCGCTGTGAACGAATCTGCTCCCTGTCCCGTTACCTGATGGCAGACGCGATGAACGCACCCATGACGGCCTCTGTGCAGTGGCTGGAACGGACCCTTGACGACTCTGCCAACCGCCGGATTTCCATGCCCGAGGGATTCCTCTGCGCCGATGCGGTTCTCCGCCTGGCCCAGAATGTGACCGACGGCCTCCGGGTAAACGAGAAGATTGTGGACCGGACCTGCCGGGAATACCTGCCCTTCATCGCTACGGAAAACCTGATGATGGAGGCGGTGAAGCGGGGCGGCGACCGTCAGGAGCTGCATGAAATCATCCGCAAATGCTCTATGGCCGCCACGGAGAGAATGAAGGAAGGCGAGCCCTGCGACCTCCTTTCCCGCCTGGCCGCGCAGCCTGCCTTTGCCATGACCGAGGCGGAGATGGAGAGCATTCTTGACCCGAAGCTGTACACCGGCCGGTGCGCGGAACAGGTGGAGGCGTTCCTGTCTGCGCTGGAGCCGCTGCTGGCCCAGGCGGAAAATGGGGAAACGCCGGAGATCAACGTATAATGCCCCAGGAAAAGCGGCCCATTGCCCAATCCCCGCCGTGGTGGTATCTTGTTTCCGCGCTGGCGGGGGTTGCCTGTCTGACTTTGGACCAGTGGGTAAAGCATTATATTAACGAGAATCTTCCCCTGAACGAAACGCGGCCGCTGCTTCCAGGGTTGGTGGAGCTGCGGACGGTCCACAATTACGGCGCGGCCTGGTCTTCCTTTTCCGGGATGCGGTGGATGCTGACCATCGCTACAAGCGCGATTGTGATTTGGATGCTGGCGCTGCTGGTCCGAAGGGTTGTGCGGCATCCGCTGGGCGTGCTGGCCTGCTGCGTCGTGGCGGCGGGGGGCTTGGGGAATATTCTGGACCGGGTCCGCCTGGGCTATGTGGTAGACATGTTCTGCTTTCAGTTTATAGAATTCCCGGTGTTCAATGTGGCGGATATGTGCATTGATGCAGGGTGTGTTCTGGGCGTGATTTATTACTGTTTGTATTACGACCGGGACCGCGAAAGGGAGGCGTCAAATGAAAACGATGGTCCTCCAGCCTGACGGGGACGCCGCCGGGATGCGTCTGGACGCCTGGCTTGCGGGACAGATTGACGGATTTACCCGTTCCGCCGCCGCCCGCCTGCTGGAAGAGGGCCGCGTGACCTGCCAGGGCCGGACGGCGTCGAAAAAGCTGCGGCTGACCGGCGGAGAGGTGATCGAGGTGGCTCTGCCGGAACCGGAACCCGCCAGCGCGGTCCCCCAGGATATCCCGCTGGATGTGGTGTATGAGGACGCTGACCTCATTGTGGTGAACAAGCCCAAGGGGTTGGTTGTCCATCCGGCGCCCGGACACCCTGACGGTACGCTGGTAAACGCTCTCCTGTATCACTGCAAAGGGAGCCTGTCCGGCGTGGGGGGGGCTCTGCGGCCTGGGATTGTTCACCGGATTGACCGGGATACCTCCGGGCTTATAATCGCGGCGAAGAACGACTTTTCCCACCAGGGCCTGTCGGCGCAGCTCCAGGACCACACGCTGGCCAGAACCTATGAATGTATCGTAACGGGAAATCTGCGGGAGGATCGAGGCACTGTGGAGGCGCCCATCGGACGAAGCCCCAGAGACCGGAAGAAAATGGCGGTTGTGACTGACGGGCGGCCCGCTGTGACCCACTGGGAAGCGCTGGAGCGGCTGCCTGGCGGGGGGACGTATCTGCGGTGCCGTCTGGAGACCGGGCGGACCCACCAGATCCGGGTCCACATGGCCTATTTGGGGCATCCTGTTTTGGGGGATACCGTATATGGCGCAAAAAAGCCGGTGCCGGGCCTCCAGGGACAGTGCCTTCATGCGGTGGGCCTGCGGTTTCTGCATCCCCGCACCGGAGAGGCCGTGGAGCTTCGCTGTGAACTGCCGCCGGAATTTCAGGAGCAGCTTCGGAAGCGCCGGGGCATATGAGCGCGGCAGTTCGGAGAAAATAAAAAATAGACGGCCCCTGCTGGAGATTGCTTCCGCAGGGGCCGTGGTATATGATTCGGGGGTTATGAGATCATCTCGCTGCCAATGCTGTATCCGTTCCAGGTCCCCGCCTGCGGCCACATGGCAGAGCAGTTGTGGAAGCAGTACGCCCCCAGGGAGCTGCGCCATTTCTCCGCGTCAAAAAAGAGCGTAGAGAGGGAATAGGATTCGCCCTCATGACCAGAGCTGGCGCGGATGGAAAAGAGACAGCCGTCCTCCCAATGATAGAACGCCGCGCCCGCCGGAGCGTCTTCGCCTAAAGGCTCTGCGGTGATGACGCCGCTGGCCAGGAGTTCGTCAAAGGTAGCGGGAAACGCCTCTATGCCGTGGAGCTCCCCAAAGCGCCAGACCAGGGCGGCCCGTTCGCTCTCCGTGAGATCGCCGGGGGCTTGGGAGAGGTCTAAGGCGAGCTGAGTGATGTCCTCGTTCAGCGCTGAGTCCTTCTGCCAGAGATCGTCCAGGACCTGGAGATAGAGCCCGCAGAGGTCATAGCAGCTACCGCCGGGATTTTGCTCTGTGCCAATGGAATAGGCTCTCACGGTATAGACTTCGGCAAGCTGGGCGGGGAACGTCTCCAGCACGCCGCCGCTGCAGCCGATTTCCACTGTCATGCCGTCCTCCAGGACCGAGGGTGTGGCAGGTTCGCAGTCCAGGAAAATCTGTGGGCAGGGACCATCCTCTGACACAGATAGACGGTATACGCCGCTTCCGCCGTAAAGACCATCGCCCAGCTCTGCCAGAAGCAGGTTCCCGTCCTCTGCGCCGTCGATGATGCGGCAGAGGAAATAGGTGGGTTCCTCGTCGTCTGCCAGGGAGGGCTGAGGGGGGCCGGCGCGTCCGGGGGCGGGCGGGTCCTCCTGACTGTTCGCAGATGTGACTGCCGGGGCTGTGCCGTCAGAAAACGGGGATTCCTGCGGCTGCGGAGCCGCACCGCAGGCCGTCAGCAGGCAGAGACAGAAATACAGGCTCAAAAACAGCGTCCATTTTTTCATCATAGGAATCGCCTCCTTTGTTCGTTTAGTCGTCAGGGGAGGCGGTTTGGTTCCCGGAAATTTATTTTTTTCTCCACATTTTTCGGAGGACCCCGACGCCCCCTCCCAGCAGAGCGGCGATTCCAGCGGCCCACGCTTGAAACAGGGCGCTGGAGTTGTAAAGCAAAAACACGTTGGGGACCGTCAGCAGGGCACAGAGAACCATGTACCCCAGCGCTTGGAGCCATGGCCGTCTCTGGCTCAGGGAAGCGGCGGAGAAGAAGCAGAATAGCGGCAAAATCAGATAGGGGTAAAACAGCCCGGTCAGGACCGGAAAATCCTGCGCGTCCACCAGCTTGAGCGCCCAGGGCAGGACCAGTTCCACTGCGGCGGCCAGCAGGAACCAGGGCAGCGCTGTCTTGGCCTGCGCTGTTGGCAGTCCCGCCGCTTGCCGGAGAAGCCGCAGATCCTGCCTCCAGCCGATGTACCGAACGGCCCAGAAGAGGAGATAGCATAGCAGCGTCAGTCCCAGGAGACACAGCCAGGTTTGCCAGTAGGGAAACCAGCAGCACTGCCAGCCTGCCAGGGTAAGGACCCCAGCCGTCAGCAGGAAGTGTCCCGCGGACCAGAGGAGTACCCGCCGTTCCAGGCAGAAAGGGATGTCCGCCGTGCCCAGCGCCGCCCCCAGGAGTCCCGACCAGCAGAACTGCACCAGCGCCGCTGTTACGGGATTCCCCCAGCGCTCCGCCATGGCCGCGGAGACCACCGGCACGGAAACCTGACTGGGTGCGGGTATGGTAAACATCCCGGCCAGCAGGAACAGGAGGTACACCCCCGCCGCGCCCCAGGAGAAGCCTGTCGCGGCCCGCTGGAGAATTTGTTTCCAGAAATCCATGGTTCCTTTCACAGTCCAAGCACCTCCTTGATCTTTTTCACATACCGTCGGGAGACGTAAGTAACGACGCCGCCCGTCAGAGTCACCCGGATGGTGCCCGTCAAGCCCAGGTCCAAGGACTCCACCCGCTTCCAGTTAACGATTTCAGAATGAGAAATGCGAACAAAGCGCTGCGCCGTCAATTGGGATTCCAGTTCGTAGAGGCGCTGGCGGACGGTGTAGACCTCTTTGGTGACTGTCTGGGCACGAACCGCCTTATCCTCGCCGTAAAAGCGGAGAACGTCCCCCAGAGGCAGGGGAGCTGCCCGCTCTCCCTGGAATCCTAAAAGGGTGCTGTCCGTCTCGGAGATGCGGAGCAGCAGGGCCTCCAGCTCTTCTGATTCCTCTGGGGCCAGGATAGTTACCCACACTTCCGGCTGAGCTGGGTCTAGTTTTACGTCTAGCCTCATAAGGGCTTCCCTCCTCTCTGCTGTTAGTATACCCGGATGGTTCGCCGCCGTCCAGGGCTTTTGGATGACTGGTGTGCTGGCGGCGGCAAACGGTTGAATGATAATGGAATAAAAAATTTGCGGCATGTCTGGAAAATCCTCTTGACATTTTCTTTCTATATGTTAAACTAAACATTGGTTGAAGGAGTAAAGATTTGCTTAACCGGAGGGGCTTATGACAAAGCGGGAACGGCAGCTATTGAACTGGATTGAAGAGAATCCCCTTATCTCCCAGAAGGACCTGGCGGAAAAGGCGGGCATCACCCGTTCTTCCGTGGCGGTCCATATCTCTAACCTTATGAAAAAAGGCTATATCGCCGGCAAGGGTTACATCGTCCAGAACGCGCCCTATGTCGTCGTAGCCGGAGGCGTGAACGTGGACATCGGCGGCCAGCCCGTGAAAGGAACACCCTTGGTCCCCCACGATTCCAACCCCGGCGCTGTGGAGACCTCCCTCGGCGGCGTGGGGCGGAACATTGCCCATAATATGGCGCTGCTGGGAATGGACGTGCGCTTAGTGACTGCCTTTGGCGACGATATCAGCGCCCAAAAGATTGCTGCGAACTGCGGAGAACTGGGCATTGATATTTCTCAGTCCCTCGTCGTCCCCGACGGGCGTACCTCCACCTATCTTTTTATCAACGATGAGGATGGCGATATGGCGCTTGCGGTCAGCGATATGGAAATCTACAGCCATATCACGCCCCAGGTCCTGGCGCAGCGGCAGCGGTTTTTTAACAATAGTCAGGTGATTGTCCTGGATACGAATCTGCCCGCGGAGAGTATCGCGTGGCTGGCGGAGAACTGTACCAGTGCGCCGATATTCGCAGATCCGGTTTCTACAGCAAAGGCGGAGAAGCTGCGGCCTGTCCTGGGAAAAATCCATACGTTAAAGCCCAACCGTCTGGAGGCGGAACTGCTCTCCGGCGTATCCATCACAGGAGAGGCCAGTTTGCGGGAAGCGGCGGAGGTGCTGCTGTCCACGGGTCTGCGGCGGGTGTTCATTTCCCTGGGGGCTGGAGGAGTATACGCGGCGGGACAGGATGGAAGCGTATGCCGTCTGCCGGCGGCGCCAGTGAAGGCGGTGAATACCACAGGCTGCGGGGATGCGTTCATGGCGGCCATCACCTGGGCCTATTTGCAGGGCACGGATTTGGAAGAGACCGTCAGGGCGGGATTGGCGGCTGCGGCCATTGCCATGGGGAGCGTTGGGACGATTAACCCAGCCATGAGCGAGGACGCGCTGCGGGAAAAACTGCGTGAACAAGCGTATCATTCTGAATATTGACATTTGGAGGTTTGCATCATGAATCAGTATCTTGATATTGCACCGGAAGTCCGGGAGGCCCTGGCGGCGGGAAAGCCGGTCGTGGCGCTGGAGTCCACCATCATTTCCCACGGTATGCCCTATCCCCAGAATGTGGAGACCGCGCTCCAGGTGGAGACTGTCATCCGGGAGAATGGGGCCGTCCCCGCTACCATTGCCGTGCTGGGCGGACGGCTGAAGGCGGGCTTGTCCCATGAGGAGATTGATTATCTGGGCAAGGCTGGGACCTCTGTGGCGAAGGCCAGCCGCCGGGACCTGCCGGTTTTGGTTGCCGAAGGCCGGGATGGAGCGACGACCGTGGCAACGACCATGATTATCGCGCACTTGGCGGGCATTCAGGTGTTTGCTACCGGCGGCGTGGGCGGCGTACACCGGGGAGCGGAGACGACTATGGATATTTCCGCCGATTTGGAAGAACTGGCCCGCACACCTGTCATGGTGGTCTGCGCGGGGGCAAAGTCGATTCTGGACCTGGGGCTGACACTGGAGTATCTGGAGACCCACGGCGTTCCTGTTATTGGCTATGGTACGGAGGAGCTGCCTGCCTTCTACACACGGAAGAGCGGCTTCAAAGTGGATTACCGCATTGACACGCCGGAGCTGCTGGCGAAGGTGTTCTATGTGAAGCAGGATATGGGACTGGGCGGCGGTATGCTGGTGACCAATCCCATTCCGGAAGCGTATTCCATGGACGCGGACATCATCAACAAGGCCATTGACGAGGCGGTGGCGGAGGCGAAGGCGCAGGGGATTCACGGAAAGGAAACCACGCCCTTCCTGCTGGCGAAGATTAAGGACCTGACCGGCGGGGATTCCCTGGCCAGCAACATCCAGCTTGTATTCAACAACGCCCGTCTCGCGGCAAAAACGGCGGCGGAGCTGTCCGCACTTGCATAAAGCGGAATTTCATGGTAAGATGGACCTGTCGGAAAAACCGGCGGGTCCATTTTTTTGGCGTGGAGGAAGAAGCGGGATGGCAGAGCATGTGATGAGCGGTAAGAATGTTTTTTTGCCTCAGGCCAGCGGAACCAGCGCGGTGTTTCTGGTGATTGGTTCGCCTTGGGAACTGCTGGCGGTATGGTTGGCGGTCATCAATGTGATCGCGTTTTTTGTTTTTGGCTATGACAAGCTGCAAGCGAAGCGGAAGGAGAAAAAACCGTCTGTCCGCCGGGTGCCGGAGAGGACACTGCTGGCTTTAGCGGCGGTTGGCGGAAGCATTGGGGCGCTGCTGGGGATGAAGGTCTGGCGGCATAAAACGCTGCACAAGGCTTTCAGGTTTGGTGTGCCGCTGATTTTGGTATTGCAGATTATCGTCTGCTTTGGTTTTCTGCTATACTGGAATCTTTTCCGCTGAATGCGCTCGCCGCGCAGACGTCAGGGAGCTTCGCCCCCCGACACCTCCCACCAGGGGGAGGGTTCCCCCTGGACCCCCTCAGGATTCCTTTGGGTTTCCTTTTTTCTTCTTTTCTTCTTTTCTTCTGCGCTTCTTTGTAATATTTTTTGGGCGGTATAACTATAATGGTCTATTGCTTGGAGCCTTGAAATGGAGGTGGCGGACTTGCTTGAGCTCCTTCGGCAATTTAATCTGCTTTCCGTCGTCCTGCGGCTGGCGCTGGCGATGCTCTGCGGCGGCATGATCGGCCTGGAACGGGCTAGGAAGCGCCGCCCAGCAGGCTTCCGGACCTATATGCTGGTCTGCATGGGCGCGGCGCTGACAATGCTTTTGGGACAGTATGAAGTTCATATGCTG
>CAOJHG010000059.1 GCA_948435975.1 uncultured Oscillibacter sp.
AACACGAGGGTGACGGTCAGGTTGATGAGGGTGCGGGTGAATTTGCTGCCCACGGCCTTCCGGCTTTTTCGGGCGCGGCGGGGGCGGGGCGGTTCCTGCTGGAAATCCTCGGGGTTGAAGCCGCCGCCGAAAGCCCGGGGATCAAATCCGCGAAAGATAAACGGCATAGGGATTCTCCTTTCTGTTTCGGACGCATGACCTCCAGCGCCGGGGAATTCTGCCAGGGTCAGGCGGATTTTCCATCTTATGACACTATCATAGCAAAAAAGTGTGAACAAATCAAGTTCGCGGCTGAAATGGGTATTTTGTGCCGTCTTTTCCCTATGGTTCCCTGATCTGCTGGAAATAGTCCTGGAAAAAGGAACGGCTCAGCGTCCCGGAATATTTTTTCCGATGGCGTTGAAGCTAATGGCGCGCTGATTTTTGCGCAGGGAGGTTTTATATGAAATCCATTTTGATTAAGGACACCACAAGGGAGGAGCGGGAAAAGATCGTACGGCAGGCCCTGTCTGTCTGCGGAGGCGGCTGTGACTTTTGCAGCGGCTGCGACAACCGGGGCGGCGGGCGGATTGACGAGATTTACCGGCCCTATATCGAGGGAGAGAAGGAGATTGCGGAGATCAACGCCTCCTTCTCCACCGGTTTGGTCCGAGGCTGAACAGGCGTTTTCCCTCACCACGGAAACGGACCCCTGGAAGCTGCTGCTTTCGGGGGTTTTTACCTGTGGAAAAGGCCAAAGCCGTCTTGAATTTATCCCACGAATATGGTAGAATAATGATAACATTTTCCATCGCTGCCTTCCCCTGAAAACCATCCCAAAAACTAAAGCGTCCTCCGCCCCAATTTCTGGAGGCCGCCGCAAAGGGGTGATCTGTGTGCCGGAACTGCTGGAGCGAAATCGGCAGCTTATTATTGTAGCTGTTCTTTTGACGGTCTGCCTGCTGCTCTCCGCCACGATTTTATTTGTGCTGGTCTCCCGTCAGGACGAGGAAGCAGAACCCGAGGAGTCTCCCAGTCTCTACCAGGGAATGCCGCTGCTGGTCACCTGGGAGCAGATCGAGCAGCTTTCCTATACCGACAGCGTACTCGGCCCCCTGACTTGGGTGATCTCTGATGAGAGCCTGGAGGAGCTGAACTGGGTGCTGCTGGCCTATGACATCTCCACACCGGAGCAGATCAGCCAGTTCTTGGCTCAGGCCGCCGTGGAGACTGTCGCGGGCCGGGAGCTGACCGAGCTGGGGGATGAGGCGTACTTCCAACGCTACGGCTACTCTGCCGGGACCCGGGGCGCCGGATACCTCCACCTGACCCATGACTATGGTCAGATGGCTTTTGCGACCTGGATGATGAAACGGTATGTCCCAGAGCTGGGGGAGACCGCTTATGTCAATCCCGCCAGCCACACGCAGGAGGAGGTTGCCGCCGCCTATTATGCCGCCTTGCAGACTGCCGCCAACCTGGGCCTGGATATCTCCCGGTACGCCCGGATCGTCTATGACGGAAAGGACCCCCAGACTACTGGATACACCACGGGAGCAGACTATATTGCAGAGACCTTCCCTTGGGAGAGCGCGGGATACTATTGGCAGGCGGCGGGAATTCGGGACGTCTTCGCGCCTGCGCCTGGGGTGGAAAACACGGACCTGGCCTCTCAGCGGGTTGGGGGCGGAAACTGGCAGTCCCGAAGAGAGGCGTACGCGGCCTATTATCCTGTTTTTTCCAGCCCGCCGTAAGCGGGGAATTTGAAAAGCACAACAGCATTCGTTAGAAAGGAGCAATCAACTATGGGCATTTTTGGCGGAACATCCAAACCCAGCGGAAGCACGGAACCGCTGGTGCGGGAAGAGGAGGAGCGCCCCGTTCCCCCCAAGCCCCAGAACAGCAGCACCATAATCGCCAAGGGTATGACGATAAAGGGCACGCTTCGTGGGGAAGGCATGGTCCAGGTAGAGGGAACAGTAGAGGGGGAAATCTCTCTCAAGGGCTCGGCTTCCATCATGGGTTCCGGCGTGATGAAGGGACCGGTAACTGCGGACGCGATTCGGGTGGCGGGACGTATGGAGGGCCCCTTGGACGCCCGGGAACACCTGCACCTCAGCGCCTCTGGAGACATAGAGGGAGACGTGAAGACCCCCTCTTTGATCGTGGACGACGGCGGGCGTCTCAATGGCCGGACAACCGTGGTGCGGAAGAAAAAGCCGCAGACTGATCCTGACCGTCCCTTCCCGGAGCTGCAATTTGGCTCAAAGTACCGGGACGAGGAGTGAGCTTCCATAAAGAATAAACACAGGCGCGGGCTTTCTCTTTACCCGCGCCTGTTCTTTGTGTAGGAAAGGTGGATGAGGCAGGACCGCCTTCCGCGTTTTAATCCAGCACCTGGACCGCCGCGCCTAACACGCCGTCCCCAATGTAGACGCTGAGGGTGCCGTCGATTTCGCCCTCCCAGATGTGGTCATAGTTGGGGAGGGCCGCCGTCAGCTTCTGCCGCACCAGAGCCATTTCCTCTGGCGCACCTCCGTTTGCGACTGCGAGGTTGTAGCGTTTGTGGTCCCCGCAGCGGTCTGCTGTCATGGAAACCAGCTTGTCAATCACCTGGTTCCGGCCCCGGACCTTTGCCACAGATTGAAGCTGTCCGTCCGGTGCGAAGGTGATGATGGGCTTGATTTGCAAAAGCGTCCCGGCGGTGGCGGCGACCTTGCCGATGCGTCCGCCCTTTTGCAGATATTCCAGCGTATCTACAGAGAAGAACGGGAAAGTCCCCGCAATCAGTTGGGGGGCGCGGCGCTCTGTTAACTCTTCCCAGCTCATGCCGTTTCGGATGTCCTCCGCCAATTGCAGGACCGTCAGCCCCATACCCAGAGAGCCGCTGATGGAATCATAGACCCGTATAGTGATGCCGGTACACTCCTCCGCAATCAGCCGGGTCAGATTATAGGTGCCGGAAAGCCCGCTGGAGAGCATGACCGCAATGACTCCATCATAACCCTCCCGCGCAATTTTCTCCAGTACTGCCCCAATGGTCTCCCCGGCAGGCAGAGAGGTCTGCGGCAGTTCCCCCGCCCGGAGACGGCGGTAAATGTCCGCGCCATGGATGTCCACGCCGTCGGCATACTCGCCGTCTGCGCAGAGAATCCGCAGGGGAACGACAAAAATGTGATTTTCCAACGCCAGCTCCGGTGTCAGATCCGCGCAGGAGTCCGTCAGCAGCGCGATTTTTTGTGGCGACACGTACCCAACTCCTTTTCCAGTTTGACGCCAGCCGCCGTTTGCCATTGGCGGACAGGCAGATTGATTGATTATCCCATAGATTCCAGAAAAGTGCAAGCCCTATCTGTATATTTTCTTGATGGAATCATAAGAAGCTCCCATGAGGGCGGGGAAAAGCTCTTGTAAAAAATAGGATGCTGTGCTACACTGAATGAAAGGCGGGGTTCCCAAGCTGAGAAAGGAGTGAGCCGAATGGAAATCAACGCGGCGCGGCGGGCACGAAGGAATGAGCCGGTTACACGGCAGACAGAGGGGCGGAAAGACGCCGGAGGCAGGACGAAGGCCCGGCCGACCTACCAGGAGGACCGGCTGGCCCTGTCTCAGCAGGCTCTGAGGATGCTGGAGGAGCAGAACCGGAAAGCGAGAGAGGAACGGGAGCGGCGCAGGTTAGAACAGGAGAAAAACGCCGGAAAATCGGAGCTGGACGCCGTAACGAAAGCATTGAAGGCTATGCAGCGGTGTCAGAAGATTGCCGCCCGGATCATCGCGGGGGACAAGGTGCCTCCAGAGGATGAAAAGTACCTGATGGACAACGACCCTCAGGGCTATCAGCTTGCGATGTCCATGCGGAAGCCGAAGAAGGACCCGAAAGAGTGGGAGAGCGTTCTGGAGGATGAAGAAGAGCGCATGTCTTCCGAAAGCCGTGAGAGCAGCGGGGAGTCTGCTGATTCTGCGGAGAGCGGCGGAGAGACGGCGGAGGTTTGACAGCCCCCTGTAAAAGACAGAAAAATACGGTGGAAAGAGGAGCAGTTTTCCCCTTCCGCCGTATTTTGCGTTTTATCCGGCAAGGCCATTGACGCTGATGGAATATGTGGGCGTATCCTGGCTGAAATCGCCTTTGAGAAAGATCTCGATGCTGTGGCCGCCAAATATGTCCGGTTCTGTCGATAAAAACATATCGAGAATAAATTTTGTCGATTTGAAGTCCGCAGAAAAGTCAAGCCCAGAGGAAAGAAGACTGGAAAAAAAGTCCTCTTTCCGGTAGGGCAGAGGGAGGCGGGCACCATCGTAGAGCAGAGCGTATGTTACGCCGTCCTCTTCCTCCGTCTCATTGTCCTCCAGCCACTCTACGGCGGTGTCATATAGGCCGTCCTCCTCAATGGCGTCGTAAATCTCTTTTTGGTGGGTATTCAGCCAGCCTAAGCAGTGGTCCGCTGCCGCAGCGAAACGCGCAAGCTGTTCCTGGCAGTCCCGCCCGTCTTTGGCGTTGGTGTAGCCGATGCAGAACCAAGCGTCCGTCCCCCAGAGTGTGCAGCGAAATTCCTGCGTGTACTTATCCCAGAATTCTTCCCTTCTGCAAATCCATTCCATAAACACATCACCTTTCATCCCGGTCAGTTGAGGCCGATATACTTTTCCAGGACCCGGGAGATTTCCCGAATATCAATGGGCTTTGCTACATGCGCGTTCATGCCGCAGTCCAAGCACTTTTGAATGTCCTCTACAAAGGCGTCGGCGGTCATGGCGATAATGGGAACATCCGCGTCTGGCCGGGTCAGCTTCCGGATGCTCTGGGTGGCCTCATAACCGGTCATGACAGGCATTCGCAGGTCCATTAAAATCGCGTCGTAGAAGCCCACAGGGGACGCCTGGAACTTATCTACACAGATTTGGCCGTTCTCCGCCCATTCCAGCTCCAGCCCCAGCTCGCTCAGCAGCTCCTCGGCAATCTCCCAGTTCAAATCGTTGTCCTCTGCCAAAAGCACATGCCTTCCAGCAAAGGAACTCTTGTCCTCTTCCTGGGTCTCCGCAGTTGTCTGAGACAGTCCGCAGGAGTCCACAAAGGGCCGGAGACCGTAAAAGAGCGTGGAGCGGAACAAGGGCTTAGCGATGAAGCCAGTGATGCCCGCGTCTTTGGCGTCGGCCTCAATCTCGTTCCAGTCATAGGCGGAAATCAGCATGATGGGCGTTTCGTCTCCGTAACGCCGGCGGATTTCCTTAGCGGCGGTGATGCCGTCCATGCCGGGAAGTTTCCAGTCCAGCAGGATAATATGATAGGGGTCCCGCTGCTCGTGGCGCTTTCCTATCATCTCAATGGCGCTTTCCGCGTCCAAGGCCCAATCCGCCTTGACGCCGATGGATTTCAGAGAGGCCACAGTGCTCTCGCAAAGCTGCTGGTCATCGTCCGCCACCAGCAGATTCCATTCGGGAAGGATCATATCCTCCTCTTGAATCTGCGCCCGCTCCAAGTCCAGGAACACATGGAACTCGCTGCCCTCGCCCAGAGCGCTCTTGACGCTGATGGTGCCTCCCATGGCGTCTACGATGTACTTGGTGATAGTCATACCCAGGCCGGTGCCTTCGGTCTTCCGAACGCGGGTGCTGTCCTCACGGCTGAAGGAGTCGAAGATTTTGGCCTGAAACTCTGGAGTCATGCCGATGCCGGTGTCCTTCACGATGATATGGGTGCGGACATAATCCTCGCCCTTGGGGGAATCCTCTTCATACAGGGAGACCTGGATGGTGCCGCCGTCCGGCGTGAACTTGATGGCGTTGCCCAGGAAGTTGATAAGAATCTGGTTCAGCCGCACACTGTCGCAGCAGACATTCTCCGTGGAGATGTCGTGGATGAACACGTCGAAGTGCTGGCGCTTTGCCCGGACCTGGGGCTGAATGATGTTAACGATGCTGTCCATGACCTCCCGAAGAGAAACCTGGTCCATGTTCAGAGTCAGCTTCCCGCTTTCGATTTTGCTCATGTCCAGCACATCGTTGATCAGTCCCAGCAGATGCCGGCTGGAGAGCGTGATTTTTTTCAGGCAGTGCTGTACCTGCTGCATGTCTCCGATGTTGGCCGTGGCAATCGCCGTCATGCCAACGATAGCGTTCATAGGCGTGCGGATGTCATGGCTCATGTTGGAGAGAAACTCGCTTTTGGCCTTGTTGGCGTGCTCTGCTGCCTCCTGCGCCAAACGGAGCTCCTGCATTTGCTGCCGGGTCCGCTTGAAATATTCCTGGAAAATCAGCAGCAGTACCAGAATAACCACGATGCAGGCGGTAACGAGAAGGAAGGTCCAGCGTCCGATAAAGCCGTTGATGATCTGATTCAGGGTGCTGTAAGGCATGAAGGTGAGCAGATACCACTCTGAATGGGCCAGCTTGCTGCAATAGAGCTGGCGGGTCTCCCCCCGGATGACGAAGGAGGCGGAATAGTTCTCCTCCCGGTGCATGGCGTCCATCAAAGCTTCGACATAAAGCGCAGGATCGCCGCCGTCCACTTCTTCGTAAAGATCGTAGACACGCTCAAAGTAGCTGTTCCGTGAAGCGTCGCTGGTGCGGATGATGAAGCTGCCGTCTTCCCGGATAATGAAGGAATACACATGGTCGTTGTTCTCGTCCAGGGAAAGCGTCTCTGAGATATAAGACACCGGAAGGGCGGCCACCAGCGCGGTGCAGGGATTTTCCTCTGTCGACGCGTGGGAAGCGGGGACCCCGAGGAGAATCAGCGTATTGCCATCCCGATCGGAGCCCACGGCAACCTTTTTCTCTCCCTGGCTCATGGAGGCCAGAAAGGGTTCCGGATCTGTGACCTGGAGGGGAGAACCATAGAGCATGTCGAAAGAGCCGTCGGTATGGTAAAAGGCCAGATGGGTGAATTCCCGGGTCCTGGCGTCGGTAATCAGGGCGTTCTGCTCCTCCACGTTGTTATGGATGTCTTCCGAAATGACGGTTTTGATCAGCGCGTCCAACTGGTTCAGGCGCAGGCCGATGGTGGTCTCAAAGTGCATGGTGATCTGTTCGCTGATGCTGGACATGTACATTTGACTGACCTCGTGGATGGTGTCCTCACTCTGACGGCGCATGTAGATCGCCAGAAAGGTGAAGATGCACACAGTAAGGGCAAGGACGGCGCTGATGCTGACCGTCAAAAAGCGGGTAGTGCTGGGTTGTTTCTTCATCCCTCCTGCGCCTCCTGGAAGGCCCGGATGGCGGATACCGTCTGCTGGTAATCCTGCTTCACCTGCTCCACCAGAGGCGCGGCTTCCTCCGTCCACTCACCGCCTCGAAGGAGCTCCGCCAAGGCGCTGCTGGATTTGCCCAGGGAGGTGAACGCCAGGTTCTGACACACGCCCTTGATGGTGTGAGCGGCCCGGAAAGCCTCTGCGTAATTCTTTTCTTCCAAAGAGGTCTCAAGAAGGCTGTAGCTGCCATCGTTCAGGAATTTCAAGACAAATTTCGTAATGATCCTCTCGCTGCGCAGCCGCCCCATAGCCTCTTCATAATCGCCGCTCATAGCAGCATAGCATTCCTGTATCGTCATAATCGTCTCTCCTTTCATATGGTTGAAACATACTTTCTCAAGGTTTATCCCCAGGCAGTACAGGGGAAGCGTCTCCACGGTCAATGGGAGTGATGGTGGACAAGGTGTTCTGCATGGAGTGGTCATAGAAGCGGAACTGCCCCCGCTGGGACCGCTTGACTGTGTACAGGGCCTGGTCGGCGGCGTGGAACAGGGCGTCGTAATTGCCGATGACCACCTCCGTTTGGGCAATCCCCATGCTGATGGAAATGCGGAAGTCCTCGTATACTCCGCAGAGGGAAGAGAAGATTCGGCTGATGATAGGAAGCAGATCGTCCTTGTATTCCAGGAAGATCAGGAACTCGTCCCCTCCCGCCCGGGCCGCGATGTCCCCGCCGCGGATGCTCTGGCGCAGCTTTTCTGCCACATGGACCAGGACCTGGTCCCCAAAGGAGTGGCCAAAACTGTCGTTGGCGGCCTTGAAATGGTCCAGGTCGAAAATGGCCAGGGCGAAATGGGAACCGGAACGGCTGTCCATCCGCTCCAGGATGCGCTTTTTCGCATAGGTGTGATTCAGAAGCCCCGTCAGGGAATCATGAGAGGCCATCCGCTCCAGGGCGTCCAGGCGCATCCGGGAATCGTGGGTGTCGATGGATTTTCCGATTGCGCCGGTGTACCGCGGGGGCTCTTCGGCGGACCAGATGGCCCGTGCGATGATTTGAAACCAGCGCTTCTGCCCATGCAGGTTCATCTGGCAGTCATAGGTGATCTCCGGATGCTCCGGGTGGGTGCTTCGGAGCGCGTCCGACAGGCCCTTCTGGTCCGCTTCGGAAAGGAGGCACTGGGCCTTTTCGTTTGTAAGGGGGTCCATGATGATCTCGTCCAGCCCCAGATAGTTGGCGCCCCAGGTGGATAAAGTCACCATAGAGGGCGAGAGGGTGTATTCAAACTGAATTTCCTGGGTCATGGCGGCGAAAAAGCTGTACTTCATCCGCTCGTGCTCCAGAAGCTGAAGGGTGCGCTCAGAGGCGGCCAGTTCCTCGTGCTGGCGCATCTCCTGGGCGATGTTGCGCATCTCCCGCTGACTGCGCTGGGTCATGGAATTGCTGCTGTTCATGTGGGCGGGGAGGTCCGGCGCGATGTCCCGCAGGCAGTCCATCAGCAGGGGATTGAAGGTGCCGCACTGACCGTCCAGAATCATTTGCACCGCCTTTTCGTGGGAGAAGGAATCTTTGTAGCAGCGCTTGGCGGTCAGGGCGTCGTATACGTCGGCCAGGGCCACCACCTGAGCGGAAATGGGAATCTGGTCCTCCTTCAGGCCGTCGGGATAGCCCCGGCCGTCCCAGCGCTCGTGGTGCCAGCGGCA
>CAOJHG010000060.1 GCA_948435975.1 uncultured Oscillibacter sp.
CCCAGCCCTTTTCCACGATGAGGGCGGAGATGCCCCGGGTGCCGATGCCGGGAGTCGTGACCGCGAAGATGACATAGGTATCCGCCTCTCCGCCGTTGGTGATGAAGATTTTTTCACCGTTGAGGAGGTAGTGATCGCCCATGTCCTCAGCGGTGGTCTCGGTGCCGCCCGCGTCCGAGCCGGCGTTGGGTTCCGTCAGGCCGAAAGCGCCCAGTTTTCGACCGGAGCACAGATCGGGGAGATACTTTTTCTTCTGTGTCTCATTGCCGAAGGCGGCGATGGGGTAAGTGCCCAGGGAAGTGTGGGCAGAGAGGATGACGCCTGCGCCGCCGTCCACGCGGGCCAGCTCTTCCACGGCGATGGCGTAGCTCAGTGCGTCAGCTCCGGCACCCTCGTATTCCGTGCCGTAGGGCAGGCCCATGAGTCCCATTTCCCCCATTTTCTTGACGGCGTCCGTGGGGAAGCGGTTCTCTTTATCCAGCAGGAAGGCGATAGGTTTGATGTCGGTCTCGGCGAATTCCCGGACCTTTGCCCGGAGCGCTTCATGGGCCTGGGTGGTTTGGTATAACATGCGTGTGCCTCCTTATTACAGTGTCAGACGGTAGAGTTTCAAGGGTCATTCTGTGAAGATATCGCCCAGGGGGGTCCGCTGAAGTTCTGCATCCAGCACGGTTTGGACTCTGGAGAACTCCCGGCAGATTCCGCAGCTCCCCGGCGGCAGGTTTTCGCATGAGTAGCCCGCCGCCTGACAGCGGTTGATGAGGATAGGGTTTCCCATAGCGGAAAAGATATCATATAAGGTAAAGCCGGTGCAGGGCTGGGCAAGCTGGTAGCCGCCTCCAGCGCCGCGGGAGCTTTCGACGATACCGGCGGTGTGAAGGCGCTTCATGATTTTCAGGGTGATGGCGCGGGGCATGTGCTCTTGCTGGGCAACGGCAGCGGCAGAGAGCCTTTTTCCGTCATGACGGCAGAGGGCGCGAAGAATCCGCAGGGTATAGTCTATTTCTCGCGTAACCAGCATGGCGTCACCCCGCTTTCCCTCTTCTCTTGAATGTGTACTTTTTTTGTTAATTATACAAGAACACACATTTTTGTCAATCTTTTCCTGAAGCAGCGCTGAAAATTCAGTGACTTCGCCAAAAAAGAAGGCCCCCGTTTGGCGTTTTCAAGAAGAGAAGGCTGATGAAAATGAGGTCCGGCACATCCTCCAAGCTCATGCTTTATATCTTGCCGAAACAAAAAGAGACCGTTCACCTATGGCAAGCAGTCTCTTTCCATCCTGTTATTTCGGCTTCAGGGAAAGGAGAGGCCCCGCACAGAAGACCATGCGGGGCAGAATGAGAAAAAGGAGAGATGTATCATGAATGGCGCTGCTCAGCAGGCTGCCAGCTTCTTTCCCAACTGACGGCACGCCTCCTGAGCGTCACCATCCGGCGCTTCGTTGGCAATCAGCCCCTCGTCCTGAATGAGATTGGCATTAGCGTTTTCACAGCGTGCGAACCAATCCCGCATCCACTGGCCGTCGCCCCAGCCGTAAGAACCGAAAAGGGCGATCTTCTTTCCGCCGAGGGAGCCTTCCAGCGCTGTGAACATGGGGTCGAAGTCCCCTTCCTCCAGGACCTCGCTGCCCATAGCGGGACAGCCAAAGGCCACGGCGCTGAACTCCGGGAACCGGGCGGCAGAGAAGTCCGCAGGGCCCAGCAGCTCCACTTCTGCGCCAGCCTCCTTGACGCCCTCAGCGATGCAGTTCGCCATAGCCTCTGTGTTGCCGGTGCCGCTCCAGTAGACAATCGCAATTTTACTCATAGTATCATTCCTTTCCTGATGTGCTGTGGGACTTGGGCGGGACAGTCCCATACAGGACCGTCCATCCCTTCCTGTTTGAATTCTGGACCGCGCTTTTCTGGAACAGCGGGAAATAAAGAGGTGCTGTCTTTATGGCTTTCAAAAGCTGCCTGACTTTTGAAGCGGTATTCCTGCCATGCCGCCGGTAAAGAAGTCCTCTGCCTGTAAGGTCCATTCGATTCCGGCATCCGTTAAAGCGTGTGCTCGCAGCCTGATTTCTGCGCACGGAAGTTAGTTTGTACTAACCCCGGCTGAGAAGAGAAACGGGCCGCCCAATTGCCCGCTCCGGAGGTTAGTTATAGCTAACCACAGGGATACTATATCACAGATCCCTTTTGCTGTCAACTGTTTTTTCCATATAAACTGCATTTTTACGGCGGGCCATATTGATGGCAGCTTTGCGGTTAGCTGAAACAAAAGAACCTCAGACAGGCTTCCAGGCCAAATTGCTATTGAGAATGGCAGATTCCTATGCTATAATAAAAAAATTGAACGTGATTTCAGGAACGCAGCATAAGAAGCTCAGACAAACCGTGCCTGAAAATAACGCAGACGCGCATAACAGAAAGCCTTGAAAAAAGGAGTTGCAAGAAAGCTATGAAATTAGGAATCGTGGGCCTGCCCAACGTGGGAAAATCGACCCTGTTCAACGCCATCACCAACGCCGGCGCCGAGAGTGCCAATTACCCCTTCTGCACCATTGAACCAAAGGCCGGTATGGTTGCCGTGCCTGATGCCCGCCTGGACCGCCTGGCCGAGATTTATGAGCCGGACAAGAAGACCCCGGCCGTTGTGGAATTTGTGGACATTGCGGGCCTGGTGAAAGGCGCCAGCCAGGGTGCTGGCCTGGGCAACAAGTTTCTGGCCAACATCCGGGAGAGCGATGCGATTGTCCACGTGGTCCGCTGCTTCGACGATGAGAACATCATGCACGTGGTCGCCGACGCCAGCACCAATGTACCTGTCGATCCCCTGGGGGACATTGAGACCATCGATCTGGAGCTGATTATGGCTGACCTGGAGATGGTAAACCGCCGGGTGGAGAAGGCCCAGAAAGCGGCAAAGGGCGATAAGAAGTTCCTGCGTGAAGCAGAGGTCTTCCGGTCCCTGGCAAAGCACCTGGACGCCGGAAAATCCGCCCGGACCTTTGACTGCTCTCCCGAGGACGCCGCGCTGATTGCCACCTCGGACCTTTTGACCCTCAAGCCTATCATCTACGCCGCCAACACGGACGAGGAGGGCTTTGCAAATCTGGAAAAAAACCGCTATTTCCAGCAGGTCCGGCAGGTGGCCCAGGCGGAGGGCGCGGAGGTGCTTCCCATCTGCGCCAAACTGGAACAGGATGTTGCCGAGTTGGATGGAGAGGAACGCCAGATGTTCCTGGAAGAACTGGGAGTGAAGGAGTCCGGCTTGGACCGGCTGATTAAGTGCTCCTACAGCCTGCTGGGACTGATTTCCTTCCTGACCTATGGAAAGGACGAGTGCCGCGCCTGGACCATCAGGAGAGGGACCAAGGCTCCCCAGGCGGCAGGAAAGATTCATACCGACATTGAGCGGGGCTTCATCCGTGCGGAGGTCCTGTCCTATGAGGATATGGAGAAGTGCGGAAGCGTTGCCGCCGCGAAGGAAAAGGGCCTGCTCCGCAGTGAGGGAAAAGAGTATCTGGTCCAGGACGGGGATATGATTTATTTCCGATTCAATGTCTGAGCCTGGAGACCGGCTGTCGTTCCCTGTTAGTTAGAAGAAGCGGATTTGTTCTGCCGCAGGTATAAAGGAGGCCGCCTGTTATGATGAATTCTTCCGGCAACCCCCTGGAGACCGCCCCCATTCCCAAGCTGATTCTGCAATACTCCGTTCCCACCACCTTGACCTTGATGGTGAGCTACCTGTACAACATTGTGGACCAGATATTCATTGGCCAGGGCGTGGGCATCGAGGGCATGGCTGCGGTCAATGTGGCTTTTCCCCTCACCATTCTGACCAACGCCCTGGCGCTGATGCTGGGAGACGGCTGCGCGGCCCAGATCAGCTTGTGCCTGGGCGGCGGGAAGCAGGAGGAGGCCAGCCGTGCTTTGGGACATACCGTGGCCCTGCTGATAATCTGCGGGCTGTCCATGGGCGTGCTCAGCGGGGTGCTTGCCCCAGGTATTGTCCAGCTCTTCGGTTCCACGGAGTCCGCCTATCACGAGGCCCTGGCCTATATGCGTGTGATTGCCTGGGGACTGCCCTTCCTGATGCTTGCCCCTTCTTTGACGGCGGTTATCCGGGCGGACGGGCGGCCTCAGTATTCCATGCGCTGCATGATGCTGGGCGCGGCCATCAACCTGGTGCTGGACCCAGTCTTCATCTTCTGGCTGCATATGGGCGTAGTGGGGGCCGGTATCGCCACAGTCATCGGTCAGGCGGCGGCAGGCCTGCTGTTCCTCCGCTACCTGGGCCGAACGCAGACGGTCTGCCTCCGGAAGCAGTATCTTGTTCCGACCTGGCGGTGCTCTGTGCAGATTTTGACTCTGGGGTTCCCCAGTCTGCTGACCCAGGCTATGACCGCACTGGTTCAAATCGTCATGAACAACCTTATGCGGACCTGCGGCGCGGCCACTGAATATGGAAGCGACGCAGCCCTCTCTGTTTACGGCATGATGATTAAGGTCTACCAGATTTCCCACTCCATGTTTGTGGGCGTCTCCTCCGCGACCCAGCCCATTAACGGATACAACTACGGCGCAAAACGGTTCCGGCGGGTGCGGGAGACCTACCTCCTGGCGGCAAAGATTGCTTTGGGCGTCTCGCTGGCGTGGTTCCTGGTGTTTCAGCTCCTGCCCCGGCAGATTGGGATGTTGTTCGTGGCCAACGACCCGGTTTACGCCGGCTTCGCCCAGCACTGCTTCCGGCTGTATATGGGCGCTTTCTTTCTCTACGGCCTGCATATGACCACCGCCTCTTTCTTTCAGGCTACCGGAAACCCCGGAAAAGCCCTGCTGATTCCCTTGGCGCGGCAGGGCGTGTTCCTGATTCCGCTGGCGCTCCTGCTCTCCAGCGGCTTCGGCCTGGACGGGGCTTTGCTGGCGGCGCCGGTTGCGGATACCGCCTCGTTCCTCCTGTCGGTCCTGCTGGTTCGGGCGGAGTTCCGGGGCTGGCGGAAGCGCGGGCTTTTTGACGGCGATTATATATAAGATAAGTCGCGATTCTTGGAAGCACTTGGGAGGGCTTATGGATAGAAAGGCAATGGCAAAAGAGACCTTGGAGATAATAAAGCAGGGATACTACGAACCGGCGGCAAAAAATGACACGGGCGCCCCAATACAGATTATCATTAAAGAGGATATGGAGCGGTCGATCAGGCGCAGCAAGCTGATTTCCATTGCAGATGGAGAGAACATACTTGAAAAATATAGTGGCTGCGCAGTCTGCGGTCAACCAGAAACAAGGGTTGAAAACATCTCTGCAATAGGGGCCGTTCGTATGCTTGCGGCAGAGGGAAAAACGAATATTGGCGTATTGAATTTTGCAAGCGCAAAGAATCCAGGCGGTGGATTTCTGAACGGGGCCAAGGCGCAGGAGGAAAGCCTGGCGGTCTCCAGCACGCTTTACCCCACATTGACGGCACATGAGGAATACTATCAAAAAAATAGAGCCAATAGATCCATGATGTATCTGGATTATGGTATTTATTCTCCGGAAGTCATATTTTTCCGTGATGAATTATTTGGCTTGACAGAGACGCCGGTTAAGGCTTCCGTGCTGACTTTGCCAGCAGTAAATATGGGGCAGGTGATTTTGAAGAAAGAAGATGAAAATGAAGCGAAACGGATAATGCGGCGGAGAATGAAGCTGGCTTTGGGAATATTTGCGGAGCAGCAGGCAAAGCATCTGGTGCTGGGAGCTTATGGGTGCGGAGTATTTCGGAACGATCCCAGACAGATAGCGATCTGGTGGAAGGAGCTTTTGGAAGAGGGAATGGGGACGTATTTTGATTCTGTCTTCCATGCTGTCCTGGATCTTTCCAAAGAGAAACGCTGCATAAAGGCATTTCAGGAGGATTGATAGCCGCCGCGCTGATTGAAAAGACATACACTGGGAACACGAAAGTGAAAGAGAACGGTTGCAAATTTGTGGAAAGTGCGGTATGGTAAGGGAAGGATGTTCCAGCGCACACTTACACAAAATTGAAGTAGGAGAACAGCGAAATGAAAGTCTCACTCGTCATTATGGCGGCGGGCTTGGGTTCCCGCTATGGAGGCACGAAGCAGATAGACGGCATCGGCCCTCACAACGAAATTTTGATGGAATACTCGATTTACGACGCTCTGCGGGCCGGGTTTAACAAGGTGGTCTTTATCATCAAGCCGGAGATGCAGGAGATGATGGACCGGCTGTGCGGCGGGTATCTGGCGAAGAAAACGGCCCTGGACGGCGGTGCGGTGGAGGTGCGCTATGTCTGCCAGGATTTTTCCTCCGTTCCCTCCTTTTACACTATTCCCCCAGAACGGACAAAGCCCTTTGGTACGGTCCACGCCCTCCTGTGCGCCGGGGAGGCGGTCCATGAACCCTGCTGTGTCATCAACGCGGACGATTACTACGGTGTGGACGCTTACCGGACGATTTACCAGGAGCTGGTCCAGCTTCCGCCGGAAGGCCGGGCGGCTATGGTGGGCTACTTGCTGAAAAATACCGCCAGCCTCCACGGGACTGTTTCCAGAGGCGTATGTGACGTGGCGGACGGGAAACTGCGGTCTGTCCGGGAGGCGCTGAAGATTCAGCTTTTCAAGGACGGTTCCCTGCGGGATCTGGCGGAGGACCGGCCCCTTGCGGCGGATACGGTGGTGTCCATGAATTTTTGGGGCTTTGCACCGTCGATTTTCCCGGCGCTGCGGCAGTATTTTGAGGACTTTCTGCGGAATGAGGCGGGAGACGATCCCAAGGCGGAGTGCCTTCTGCCGATGATGGTGGATCAGCAGATGCGGGAAGCGGGATTAGAGGTTTCGGTGCTTCGCTCTGCGGACCGGTGGTTCGGCATGACGTACCAGCAGGACCGGATGGTTGTGGCCCAGGAGCTGGCGCGGCTTCATCGGGAGGGCGTGTATCCGGAGGACCTGCGGGTATAAAGGAGGAGCAATGTATGACGAGCTGACGGCGGTGGACGTCAAGAAGATGCAGGAGGAGCTGGACCACCGTATCCGGGTCCTTCGTCCGCAGTTGATTGGGGAGCTGCAAACGGCCAGGGCCTTCGGCGACCTGAGCGAGAATTTCGAGTATCGCTGCGCCAAACAGGCCAAGAACCGCAACGAGAGCCGCATTCGCTACCTGGAGCGCATGATCCGCACGGCGAAGGTGATCGAGGTGGAGGGAGAGGCGGACGCGGTGGGCCTCTTTGACCGGGTGGTGATTTTCCACGAGGGGATGAAGAAGGAAATGGAGTTCCGCATTGTGACGACCCTCCGGCAGAACGCGCTGAAGGGACTGGTGAGCAAGGAATCCCCCGTCGGGCGGGCGCTGCTGGGACACAAGGCGGGGGACCGGGTGGAAATCATTGTAAGCCCGGAAATGCGGTACTTTGTCAAGATCGTCTCTATCGAGAAGGGGACCGATGATGAGAGCCTGGAGATCAGCACTTACTAACATATATCAATAAACAATCAGGGGATGCGGGGCTTCTGCGTCCCCCTGCTGGCGTAAAGGAGGAATGCCGCCATGTTGTTTCTGCATTATCCGAAATGCACCACATGCAAAAAGGCAAAAGCGTACCTGGACGAAAAGGGAGCGGATTACGAGGCCAGGGATATCAAGCTGGAGAATCCATCGGCGGAGGAGCTGCGTAGTTGGTGGGAGAAAAGCGGCCTGCCCTTGAAGCGCTTCTTCAACACCAGCGGCCTCCAGTACAAGGCACTGGGGCTGAAGGACAAGCTGCCCGGCATGAGTGAAGAGGAGCAGCTCCAATTGCTGGCGTCGGATGGAATGCTGGTGAAGCGGCCTGTCCTGGTGGGGAAGGACTTCGTACTCACTGGGTTCCGTCCGGCGGAGTGGGATGAGAAGCTGCCATGAGAGTGGACTTTGCACCCCTGGACGGCATTACAAAGAGCGTGTTCCGGCGGACCTGGGCGCGGTTTTTCGGCGGAGTGGACCGGTACTTCATCCCCTTTTTCTCACCCACCGGTCAGCACATCCTGACGCCCCGGGACCGCCGGGAAATCGAGCGCTCTGCCCAGGACGGACTGCCCTCGGTCCCCCAGGTGATGACCTGCCGGGCGGAAGACTTCCTTTGGGCGCTGGGGGTCCTGGCGGATATGGGATACCAGGAGGCCAACCTGAACTTGGGCTGTCCTTCCGGCACTGTCACCGCGAAAGGGAAAGGGTCTGGGTTCCTGGCAAGGCCGGAGGACCTGGACCGCTTTTTTGACCAGGTGTTTTCCAAGGCCCCCGTTGCTGTCTCCGTCAAGACCCGGCTGGGGTATCAGAGTCCGGAGGAGTTCCCCCGCCTGCTGGAGATTTTTAACCGCTATCCCATTGCCTGCCTCACCGTTCATCCCCGCGTGCGGCCCCAGAAGTACCGGGGTGAGGTCCATATGGAGGCGTTCGCCCTTGCCATGGAGAAGAGCCGGAACCCAGTGTGCTACAACGGGGACCTCAAGAGCACGGCGGATGTGGAGGCCCTGGCAGCGCAGTTCCCAAAGCTGGAGGCGGTGATGATTGGCCGCGGCGCCATTGCGGACCCGGCGCTTCCCAGGCGGCTGCGGGGCGGGCCTCCAGCGTCACGGGAGGAGCTGCGGGCCTTTACCACTGGACTGTATGAGGCTTATCAGGAATTCTATGGACAGGCAGAGCCCGCCTGTCAGAGAATGAAAGAAGTGTGGTTCTACCTCATCCATCTTTTTGAGGACGGCCAGCGCCTGGGCGGGCGGATGCGGCGTTCCAGAGGGGCAGCGGCTTACGAGGCACTGGAGGCGGAGATTTTTCGGGAGCTGCCCCTGCGCAGATGTCCGGAAGGGGAGCTGTTCTGAGGCGCGAGATGCGGTTTTATAT
>CAOJHG010000061.1 GCA_948435975.1 uncultured Oscillibacter sp.
TGAGTCAGGCGGAGGAAAAGAGGGCCGTGGAATGCGGCTACTGGCACCTGTACCGCTATAATCCCGCCTTGAAGGCCGAGGGGAAAAACCCCTTCACCCTGGACTCCAAGGAGCCCACCGGGGACCTCCAGAAGTTCCTGATGGGGCAAAACCGTTACGCTTCCCTGAAGCTCAGCTTCCCCGGCAAGGCCGACGAGCTCTACGCTAAGGCCGCCTCCGACGCCAGGGAGCGGCTGGAGAGCTATCAGAAACTGGCGAAATAACATCTCCCTTTGGAAATCCCTCTCTCAGGAAAAAGGCGCGGCCATCGGCCGTGCCTTTTTCCGGTTCGGAAAGACCTGGAAAGAGAAAGACGGCGCTTTTTCCTCCTCTCCCCTGGGACAGGACTCCTCTCCGGCGGCATTTTTTAAATACTCGTTTTTTTGTCTGTAAAACCCGCGCAAACCGGCGAATTGTACTTGATAATCTTTAGCGAGGATGATACAATACTGCTGGTTAAGGTATCGGAGGGAACCGCCGCGGTCCGCGGAAAACGGTTATCCGTACAAGGTTCAGAAAAGGTAGGGAATGAATGTGTCGATCTTTGATCGTTTTGTCTCAAAAGAGACGGGCGAGCCACAAAGAAAATCCTCCCACCCCACTCCTTACAGGAAGATGTTCTCGGAGCTGGAGGCCTCCGGCGCCGAGGCGAAAGAGCGATGCCCGGATGACCGCGGAACGATAGAGGACTTTGTCTGGGCGTTGAAGGAAGCCTCCAGAGCCCGCTACAAGAAGGCCCTGGAGGGCGAGATGAAGCCCATGAAAGCGGAGGCGAGGTTCTTCCTTTCCAAAGACCGGATGAGCGCCTATGCCTGCCTGCTTCCGCCGGAGAACGACGGGGCGGAGCTCACCCTGGAAGAATTCCTGGGCGATCTTCGCTACGAGGGTATTCGCTATGGCGTTTTGCAGGAGGACATCCAGCGGGAATTTGCCCTTGGATATTTCCACCTGTTTCCGGTGGCCCGGGGAAAGCCGCCCCAGGCCGGGGAAGACGGCAAGGTAACCGAGCTCTTCCAGCGGCGCAAGAACATGCGCCTGGAGGTCCAGAACGGAAGTGAGGTGGACTTCAGCCAGGACGTGCAGCTGCAGCCCATCCGGAAGGGCGCCGTCATCTGCCTGATTCGTTCTCCCAAGGAGGGAACGGACGGTATCGACGTAACGGGACAGGAGCTGCCCTATCCGCCGGTTGCCGATGCGCAGGTACCCCAAGGGAAGAACACCGTCATCGGCCGGGGCGGACAAGCGCTCACCGCCGGCGTGGACGGGATTTTATACATGGAGAACGACCGCTTCTGCGTCCACGAGCAAAAGATTATTGACGGCGACCTGGATCAGTTTCAGGGGACCCTCCGGGTTTCGGGAAACCTCTATATCGGCGGAAATGTGGACGGCGGCGTGGACGTGGAGGCCTCCGGGGAGATCGTCATCAACGGGAAAATGGGCCAGGCCCGGGTAATCGCCGGCGGAACCGTCCGGGTGCAAAAGGGCATCTACGGGACGGAGGGAAAGACCTCCCTGACCGTGGCCGGTCAGGTCCAGGCGCCTGTGGTGGAATGGGCGGAGATCGAAGCCGGAGCCAGCGTGATTTCGGAGACGATCTCCAACAGCGACATCCGCTGCAACGGCACGGTGTATGCGATGAGCGGACGGGGCATGATTGTAGACAGTCAAATCCGCGCGGGAGACAGTGTCCTCTGCATGCGGATCGGCAATCTGGCCGGGGGCCGCAGCCGGTTTTCCATCGGCTATCCCCCTCACATCCCCGAGACCTGGGAGCGCGTCCGGGCAGAGCTGGCGGCAGTGCAGGCAACCCTGGATAAGCTGTGGGACCCCATCACCGCTCTGCGGAAGAAGGGGTCCCGGATTTCGGAGGGGGAACAGACGCTGCTGGAGCGGCTGGTGGAACAGCGGGACCTCTATATTGAACAGCGGGAGGTCCTGACGGCGGAGCTGCGGCTGGTGAACAAGGCGCTGGACCGGAAAAGCAAGGGGAGAATCCGGTGCGAGAAATTGTTTCCCTTTCTGGATGTGCAGATCGGCCGTCTGACGGAGGAGCTTACCACCATGGAGGAGTTCTGCAATATTCACGTTGAGGAGAACGGGATCCTTTTGAAGTGAAGATATGAGATGGACAAAGCCACGGAAATTCAATGAATCTCCGTGGCTTTGCTGCACTTATAGCCCAAGCGCTTCCAAAAAATTTATACCGCCTTTCAATGGGCCGTATTCACAATCACAATACTGGAATCCCCATTCCGGGCCTGTTCCAGCACGGCCTGCGCCAGCATCTGGAAGGTTTTATGGGAAGACGAGGCCCCTGTAATCGCGTCAATGCTCCCCTCGCCTTGGCCCTCCAGAAGCTGGTTGGCGTAATAACGGGTGTACTCATTCGGATAGGTGCCATTGCTATGAAGCATGGTCTGCATATACGCGTTATCCCAGCTCTTGATGAACCCGCTGGCGTTTTCCGCGTTATACTCCACAGAGAGAATGCTCCCGCCTTTCACCAAAATAGTAATATACTCCTTCCAGCCGTGGCTGAACTCGGACATCTGGGCGGTATAATATCCGTCCTGAAGCTTCGGCTGTCCTCCGCAGGCAGTCAGCAGCGACGCGGTCAGCAGCAGGCTGACCAGTACGGCAATCATCCGTTTCATTCGCCCCGGCCCTCCTTTAAAACAAATTTACGCACATGGGACTGAAGCGCCTCGGCCTCCTTGGCCAGGGAGCCGCTGGACTGCTCGGTCTCCCCCGCGTTTTGGAGATTCCGGTCCGCGATGGAGGAAATGGAGGCAATCCGCTCCTCCATGACGCTCAGCGCCAGCTTCTGGCCCTGTACCGCCGCCGCCAGCTGATCTGAAAGGGTGTTGATCTGAGCGGACACATCGGAAATCGCCCGGAGGGACCCGGCGGTATCCGCCGTCAGCTCCACGCCGGTCTGGATGATGGCCTTGGTGTTGTTGACCATCCCCGTGGCCCGCTGGGCCGCCTCGGCGCTCTTGGCGGCCAGCTGCTTCACCTCGCCGGCCACAACCGCGAAGCCCTTTCCCGCCTCTCCTGCCCGGGCGGCCTCCACCGAGGCGTTGAGGGACAAAATATTGGTCTGAAAGGCGATGTCCTCAATGTCCTTCGCGATCTTGGTGATCTGCTGGGCGTTGGCGCTGATGTCATCCATAGCGGAGGACAGGGCGGCCATCTGCTCGTTGGCGCTTTGAATCCGCCGGATGATTTCCTCTGTTTGAGAGCGGGTCTGCCCGCTGCTCTCGGTCACGTCAGCCAGCCGGTCCTTCACGTTGTCCACCTCGTGGACCAACTCCTCCGTGGAACGGTTCTGCTCCATGGAGGCCTGATGGAGCTGCACGGACTGGCCGCTGAGCTGCTCCGCCATGGCAGTCAGCCGGTCCGCCGCCGCCCGGAAGCCCAGCAACGTCTCGTTCATGGACTCGGTGATGGTCCGCAGACTGCCCCGAATCCGCACAAAGTCCCCCTTGAAGTCCACCTGGGGTTCCGTCCGCAGGTCGCCGTCGGCCACCTGGGTCAACACCTGCTGGATATCGGATATGTAACGGTTGACGCTCTCCCGGGTGGCCTCCAGCGTCTCGGTCATGATCTCCAGCTCGTCTCCGGTGTCGACGCGCAGCACCTCCGTGTGCAGATCACCGCCGGAGAGGGCCACCATCCGGTCCGTCACCCGCTTCACCGGCTGGGAGATGGACCGGGCAAACCGCAGGATGAGCAGAATGGACACCGCAAGGCCCACCAGGGTGGCCAGGACGGCGAGGAGCATGGCTCCGTTGATGAAATGGCTGTAATCCGACTTGGGAATCTGGATAACCAGGGACCATTGGGTGCCGCGGATGGGGGAAAAGGCCACCAGCATCTTCTCCCCGCCGACGGAGAACTCGGTGGCTCCGGTCTCGTCGGTGGTCACTCGCTCTATCGCCTCGCGATTTCCGCCGCTGAGCTGCGCCAACGTACTCTGGTTCAGGGCCAGGGATTGGTCCGGATGCCCGGTGACCACGCCCTCCTGGTTGACCATGTAGGCCATGCCGGTTCTGCCCAGGTTGATGCTGCTGATGACGTCGTCCAGCGTGTCGTATTTGTAGATGCCCACCACATACAAAACCGTCTCGCCATTCTCTTTTACGGGCATTCCCATGGTGATACCCAGCTTTCCCTGGTAGAGGGTGGAAGAATCGGTGGTCAGGTTGTCGGTCTCTTTCAAAAGAGCGAAAAAGCCACTGTCCAGAGCTTCCTGGGCGCCGTCAATCCCCTGGAGCAGCCGCCCGTCCAGATCGTACAGCGCCACCGTGTAAAACTCGTAAATCTCCGCCGCCTCTTTCAGCACCGCCTCGCGGTTCTCCCGCGTCGCCGCGGCGTCCGGCCGGGGGGCGGAGGGTTCCTCCGGGGCAGCTTCCGCCTCACCGGCGTCCGGCTCCGGTTCCTCAGGGAGCGCCACAGTCTTCATTCTGGCGTCGCCGGCAATGGTCATCATGCGGTCCGCCAGCATATGAATATTGGCCTCCACCGTCTTGGACGACTGCCGGGCCATGGGCTGAAGGCTGTCCAGCAGAATGTTATTGGCAAGTGACTGCATGGAAAGAGCCATGATTACGCAGCATATGATCACCAATACCAGAATATTCAGCGTGGTGTTCCTCAATATTCGTCCATTCAGGCTCCGTTTCATCTCCCGGTCAGTTCGGGAGGCCGCTCGCTTTTCCCTCACGTTCCTGTCGCTCCTTTTCCCAGATATTTTTATTTGTAGACAGAATAAAAGCCGCTCAATCCACCAGCGGAGACATACGCGCTGAACTGGCGGATGACAGACTTTGCGGTTAGTATACCATAAGCTGGCGGGAAAGGAAAGACTTTTTTCTCAGAAAGTGTTTCTCCCTCCGTTTTCATTGACAGCCCCGCCCTCAGCTGGTATCCTTTTCTCAACGCAAGGAGGGCGATCATGGATTTACGCGTTTTACGATACTTCCTCGCCGTCGCAAGAGAAGAGAGCATTACCGCCGCCGCAGAATCCCTCCACCTCTCCCAGCCCACCCTCTCCCGGCAGCTGATGGGCCTGGAGGCGGAGCTGGGCAAGCCCCTGTTCCTCCGCGGCCGCCGGAAAATCACCCTGACGGAGCACGGAATGTTGCTGCGCAAACGCGCCGGGGAAATTTTGGATTTGGTGGATAAAACCCTGGGCGAACTGACCGCACTGGAGGATTCCGTCGCCGGGGACGTTTTCATCGGAGCAGGCGAAACCGAGGGCGTGCACTTCCTGACCCGAACGGCCCGGCGTCTCCAGGAGCAATACCCCCTGGCGCACTTTCACATCTCCAGCGGTGACGCGGTGGACGTCATGGAGCAGCTGGACAAGGGCTTGATCGACTTTGGTCTGGTATTCGGCCATGTGGACGAGAAAAAATACAGCTCCCTGGTCCTGCCCACCTACGATACCTGGGGCATCATCATGCGCCGGGACGATCCTTTGGCGGAGAAGGACTCGCTCTCGGCGGCGGAGATGGCGGGAAAGCCCCTGATTGTCAGCCGGAGCGCTCCGGAGCCCGGCGCCCTCTTTGGCCAAACCATCTCGAAAAATGTGGTCGCATCCTACAGCCTGGCCTACAACGGCTCGCTGATGGTGTCCGACGGGCTGGGCTATATGCTCTGCCTGGATAAAATCATCAACGTCACAGGAGACAGCCCGCTGTGCTTCCGGCCCCTCGTGCCCCTGATCAAGGCGCATATGCGGGTCATCTGGAGACAACATTCGGTATTCTCCAAAGCATCCGCCGCGTTTTTGCGCGCGCTGAAAGAGGAACGGGCCAAACACGATGGGAGTGAATGACACCCTCGTGAGGCCAGCTCCAAGCAAAGCGCCGCCCCGGCATGCCTGTAATCCTGCGAAGTGCCTCCGTTGGTCTCCAACTGCCGCTATTGGGCCGTTTCCCCGGCACAGCGATGGCGCTTTTATCTGTAAAGTTTTATTGCTTTATACTAATTGATTTATCGCAGTTTCATCCATTTCAATCTCTTAAAAACGCATCGCCGGAGTTTTCCCGCTCCGAAACCCTTCAAGCTTCAAGAGAGATTCCGCTTCCGGCACCAATCCGCAATCTCCCCGATCAGCTCCAGTGGAAGCGGCTCCTGATACGGCAGCCGTATCGTCCCCTTGCTGGTTTCATAGCCGGTCAGCTTGTCCTGAAACCACGCAACTGCCTCCGGGCCGGGATACAGGCCGATGTGCCGCTTGGAGGCGGCAAATTGAATTATGTTTTTCCCGCGCCAAAACGTGGGCATGCTCCAGGAAATCCGTTCCTCCGCATCCGGAAGCGCACCGCGAATCGTCTCCCGTACCGCCTGCAAAAAGGGCCGTGCCGCTTCGTCCTGAAAGGCGATATACTCGTCAATGTCCTTCGGTTTGACGCAGTAATGCCCTTGATTTTGATTTTGAAACGTCCGTCCGCATTTGGGACAAGTCCACATAAAGCATTCCTCCTGACGGCATCATAGCATGCTTTGCGGCTCGTGTCCATGACCTTTCCAGACTCCGTTTCCGCCGCCGTATCCAAGAAAGCGCCTTTGATTCCGGCTTGTCTGCCCAGGGCTGGGTATGCTATGATAGAGGTGTGAAAGCCATTCAGGAAGGAGGCCCCGCGATGGAAGACCGTACTTATCTCGCCATCGATTTAAAATCCTTTTACGCCAGCGTCGAATGCGTCGAGCGGGGCCTCGATCCCCTCACCACCAACCTTGTGGTGGCGGACCTGCGCCGCACGGAAAAGACCATCTGCCTCGCCGTGACGCCCTCCCTGAAAGCCTGGGGCATCTCCGGCCGGGCGCGGCTGTTTGAAGTCATCCAGCGGGTCAAGGAGGTCAACGCTCAGCGGCTCCGTTCCGCGCCGGGGAGGCAGTTTGCCGGCTCCTCCTCCAGCGATATTGAATTGAAGGCCAATCCAGCTTTGGCGGTGGATTATATCGTGGCTCCGCCCCGGATGGCTCATTACATGGAGTGGAGTACAAAAGTATACAATGTCTATCTCAAATATATCGCGCCGGAGGACATTCACAACTACTCCATCGACGAGGTCCTGATGGACGTGACCAACTATCTGGGAACCTATAGGCTCAGTGCCCGGGAGCTGGCTATGAAAATGATTCTGGACGTTCTGGAAACCACCGGCATCACCGCCACGGCGGGCATCGGCTCCAACCTGTACCTCTGCAAAGTGGCCATGGATATTGTGGCCAAGCATATCCACCCGGACGTCAACGGCGTGCGCATCGCCAAGCTGGACGAGCGCAGCTACCGGCATCTGCTGTGGGATCACCGGCCCCTCACCGATTTCTGGCGGGTGGGCGGGGGTTATGCCCGGAAGCTGGAAGCCAACGGCCTGTACACCATGGGGGACATCGCCCGCTGTTCCCTGGGCGGTCCGAGTGATTTTTATAATGAGGATTTGTTGTACAAGCTGTTTGGAATCAACGCAGAGCTGCTGATCGACCACGCCTGGGGTTGGGAGCCCTGTGCCATGGCGGACGTTAAGGCGTACCAGCCGGAGAGCAAGAGCATCGGCTCCGGGCAGGTTCTCCAGCATCCCTACAGCTATGAGAAAACCCGGCTGGTGGTACGGGAGATGGCGGATCAGCTATCTCTGGACTTGGTGGACAAGGGACTGGTCACCAGCCAGCTGGTGCTAACGGTGGGCTATGACCGGGAAAGCCTAAACGGACGGGGCTACAAAGGGGAGGTAACGGCGGACCGCTATGGGCGGGCCATTCCCAAACACGCCCACGGCACCGCGAATCTGGGGGATTATACCGCCTCTACGAAGCGCATGATCTCCGCTGCCCTGGAATTGTTTGACCGCATCATCGACCGAAATCTGCTGGTACGCCGTCTGTACCTCACCGCCACTTATGTGGCAAACGAGGCAGAGATTTCAGAAAAAACGGCTTTTGAACAGCTGGACCTGTTCACGGACTACCGCGCCATCCAGGAACAGCAGGTCCGGGAGGCTGAGAAGCTAGAGCGGGAGAAGAAGGTCCAGCGGACCATGCTGGACATCAAGAGGCGGTTTGGGAAAAACGCAATCCTGAAAGGCATGAATCTGGTGGAGGGGGCCACCGGGAAGGACCGCAACGATACGATTGGAGGGCATCAGGCGTAATGGGGAAATACGACGACATCATCAATCTGCCGCACCACGTCTCCAGCACCCATCCCCATATGCCCATGCGGGACCGGGCTGCGCAGTTTATGCCCTTCCGGGCTTTGACCGGCTATGAGGCCGCCGTCCACGAGACGGCCCGGCCGACAGATTCGAAGGCCGAGCTGACGGAAGATGAGAAGGCCCTTTTGGATATGCGGCTGCAAGAGCTGACGGACAGAATCATAGAGCATCCCAAGGTAACGCTGACCTATTTCCGGCCGGACAAAAGGAAGGACGGAGGCACCTGCGTCACCATTACAGGGCGGCTCAAGAAATTCGATGAATATGGAGGCGAGCTGCTGTTATTGGGCGGAGAGCGTATTTTAATTGAGAATATTCTGTCGGTTCAGGTGGCAGAGGCATGATTCGTGAACAGGCTCCGGTATCCCCTTGGACATTTGGTCGCGGGCCTTATACGGAATGTTCATGCACACCCAAGCTTCAACGACACAGCGGAGCAATCGATTTTTAAAAAGCCCAAGATACCAGGGTTAAAAAGCTTACGAAAGGATGTCAT
>CAOJHG010000062.1 GCA_948435975.1 uncultured Oscillibacter sp.
GACCTTTGGCGGCGGCTGCCGGAACGGGTCCGGCAAGCGCTCACGCCGGTGCTGATGGCCCTGGGCCTGATATTGTCTACTGCCTATCTGGTGGATGGAAGCTACAATCCATTTCTGTATTTCCGTTTCTGAGGAGGGACTGTGTTGAAGGGATATGATCGCTTTTTGGCGGCGTTTTTCTGCGCCTTTTTGGGAGGACTGCTGATATGGCATCTCTTCTTGCCGGACCAGGAGCGTTCGGAGAGTGAGAACCGTCTTCTGGCCCAAGCGCCCTCCTTTTCCTGGAAGGCCCTGGCGGATGGGAGCTTTACTCAGGACGTGGAGGACTATTTCGCGGACCAGTTTCCGCTTCGGGACCAGTGGACAGGCTTGAAGGCGCGGAGTGAGCAGGCGTTGGGAAAGCGGGAGTTTCATGGGGTTTATCTCTGCGGGGACCGTCTGACTGCCCGGGCAGCCCCGCCGGAGGACGGTCAGGAAATGCGGAATTTGGACTATGTTGCCCGTCTGGCGGGCGGCTTGGAGATTCCGGTTTTCTTGGGCCTGATTCCCTCGGCGGCGGACATTTATAAAGAGGAGTTGCCAAAAGGGGCGGAAAGCTGGGACCAGGCGGCCTATCTGGAAACGGCGGCGCAGACAGCCAACATCGCAGGGACGGTGGATTTCCGTGCGCCTCTTCTGGAGCACAAAGAGGACCCTGTCTTTTACCGCACAGACCACCACTGGACCACCCTGGGAGCCTTTTACGGGGCCAATGCCATGCTGGAAGCCCTGGGACGGGAGCCTCTGCAAATGTCGGATTTTACCCCGGAGACCGTCAGCGCCGCCTTCCAGGGGACCTTGTATTCCACCTCCGGCATTCATTGGCTGGAGCCGGATACCATTGAGTTTTGGGTGAAGGAGGATGGACTTGCCGTGACCTCCTGGCGGACAGGAGAGCCGGAGGAAGCCCCGCTGTATGACCGAAGCTATCTGGAGAAAAAGGACAAATATTCCGCATTTCTGGGCGGCAATCAACCCTTATGCGTCCTTCGAAACGAGGCAGGAGAGGGAAGACTGCTTCTGATTCGGGACTCCTATTCCGACGCATTAGCTCCTTTTCTGGCGCAGCGCTTTGCGGAGGTTCATCTGCTGGACCCCCGGTACTACCGGCTTTCCCCCGCTGCTTACGCAGAAGAGAACGGTATTGACACAGCAGCAGTGGTGTACAGCGTCCCCAACTTCATCACAGATAAAAACCTGGTGCTCTTGACACAGTGACGGCCTCAGCGGACCAGCAGCATCAGGGCGGACAGGATGGGGACCGTCAGCGCTGTGGAGATGGGGTGCAGGGCAGAGGCGATTTCCGTCCGCACGCCCAGGCGGTTGGTGTAGAGCAGGGCGGCATTGGGAGCAGCCGCGAAGACCGCCAGTGACAAAACCTGCCGCATGACCAGAGGCGCGGGCAGCAGGAGGAAGACCACCAGCGCGAACACGACTCCGCAGGCATAACGGAAGAACAGCATTTGCAGTACTTCACCCAGGTCCTTGGGGTCGAGATGGAATTCCAGGGACACGCCCACCATCAGCATGGCCAGGAACCCGTTTCCTCGCCCCATGAAATCCGCCGCCTGGAGCACGGGGCCCGGCAGTTCCAGATGAAGGAAGGATAAGACAGTCATAAGCAGGTAGACCACAAAGGGCACAGACCGGAACAGGCTGGAGAGGATGCTCCGGAATTTCGACCCGCTTTTCCGTCCGATACGGATACAGGCCAGGGCGTAGGTGGTCCCCAGAGAGAAAAAGGAATCCCCCATGTCGAACATGCAGAGGTAGGGAATACCTGCGGGGAAGAAGTTCCGCAGAAAGGGCATGGCGAGGTTTCCCACGTTGAAGCCCGCACAGTTCATGATATAAAGAGCCTGGATTTCCGGAGGCTTCCGGCGGGTCACGAGGGTTCCGGACAGGACCATGAGGGCGTTGCACAGGAGTCCCAGGAACAGCGCCGCCAGGAACCAGAAGTCCACAGATACACCGCCGAAGCTGCTGACGAGCATGGCAGGGAGCGTGATGTAAAAGATGATATTGGAAAGGATGCGCTTGTCCTCCGACTGGAAGACGCCCGCCCGCTTGAGAAAATAGCCCAGCAGCATTGTGAGTATGTAGATGACCGCCCAGGTAATGACTTCCTGCATAAAAATATGCCTCCCCAAAAAAAGACGCCCTACAACCAGATAGGGTTGTAAAGCGTTCCGCGCTCTTATTGACAAGGGCAGGATATCATAGGATAATAGGACTGTCAAGTCCCATTTCAGGGATTTCAAAGAAAGGAGACTTTTGCCCTGTGCTTACTATACAGGAAGTCCGGGAAATCTGCCGGAAGCTGTCCCCCCAGGATGATGAGATGCAGGAGGATGTTTCGTGCGTTGTGTACCGCCAGGAAGTGTTTGACTGCGGAGATATGGCGATAACAGAACGGCATATTGATATCGAATATTGCTATGGGGAATACTATGAGGTGCAGGAGGATACCAGCTTGTTTTCCTCTATCGCCGCTTTATATGGCCTGCCTCTGCCGCAGAAGGGGGAAGCCGTTCTTTATCAAAAGGAACCTGACCGTCCGTGATTGGCGGGGCTTGCGCCTGTTAGAGCTGGATGCTATAATAGAGGAAAGCTGGAACATGGAGGAAAATAGATATGGGATTTCAATACGATTGGTCTGCGCCGGACCTTCTGAGACGGCTGGGTTTCACGTCTCCCGTAGGAAAAGAGGCCTTGACCCGTGCGGAAGAGGAAAATGGTCTGAAGCTGCCGCCCCCGCTGTTTGAGTTCCTGAGTCTTGCGGCGGATTGTCCCCTGCTGTCCACGGCGGACATCTGGACGGACAAGGTGGGAGAGCTGAGATTTTTATATGCGGAAATCCAAGAGATGATCGACATGGACAGGGAATATTGGGAGAAGGACCCGGAGAAGTACAAAGATAACGATTATTTCCGGTTCTGGAAGCTGCCCAAAGAGGAGTGGGGAAGCGTGGTCCCAGATTACCTTCTGATTGGAAGCGATTACGGAGCGGGGGTCATGCAGTACGGCATCCGGCGGGAGGACCTTGGAGAAAACGACCCGCCAATGTACATGAACCACGAATGCGACGCGGTAGAAGATTGGAGGCTGTGGGAAGATCACATTTCCGACTTTCTGCTTCAGACTCTGTGTGATGCGCTGTGCTGCGGGGAGTACGCGTCGGCGGAAAGGGCGATGAAAAAGGCGGGATGGACGCCCCGGCGGTTAAACCCGGAGGACCTGCCTGGCCTGGGCGCGGATATGACGGCACTGCTGCGCCAGAAGTCCATGTATGGAGCGGACACCAAGTGCGGAATTGGGTACGACGGAACAGAAAAGCGTCTTCTTGCCATCCGGATTGACAAAGGGGACAAGGACCGTCTGGACGGTATGGAGTACTGCTTTTCCCGCTGATTCCATATAAGCAAAAGGGGCAGACCTGGGAAGGGTCCGTCCCTTTTATCTTTTCATTTTGCTTATCTGCGGGGGAATGCGCCGGTAAATGATGGCATATATCAACACGAGCGGCCCGAGCTACTGCTTCGTGTCAGAATATTGCCAGATCGCTTCCAGAAATTCCTGCCCATATCGGGATGCCTTCACCTGGCCTACGCCAGATACCTCCAAAAACTCCGCCTCCGTCCGGGGAGCCTTTGCAGCCATATCTGCCAGAGCAGCGTTGGAAAACACAATGTATGCCGGAACGCCCTCTCGCTGTGCCAGCCGGGTCCGGACTGCCTTCAATGCCGTCAGAAGCCCGGAATCTGTCTTTGCAGCAGGGGCGGCGGACGGGGCCTTTTTCAGTGCTTCCTGTTCCTGCCGTTCTGCTTTCACCTGCATGAATACCCGCTCGCTGTGGAACAGGACCGCTGCCGCCTGCTGAGTAGGACGCAGGGTGCTGTGAGCGGATTCTACATAAAGGTACCCCTTAGCTTCCAGGCAGTCCAGGCAGCGCCGCAGAAGCTCCTGAGAGGTGTTCTGCATCAGTCCATAAGTAGACACTTTATCCAGACCCAGAGACATGATCCGCTGGTCCTTGCTTCCCCGCAGGACCCGGGTGACCAGCGCTGTTCCCACGTAATACCCCAGATGGTTTTTGATTCGATGGATACAGGAAAGAATCATCTGGGCAGGGACTGTGATTTCTGACTCCTGAAACAGTCCGACGCAGTTGCCGCAGCCGCCGCAGGAAGAGGGGTGCTCCTGGCCGAAGTATTCTAATAGGTATCCCCGGAGACATTCATCTGTTTTGCAGTAACCCGCCATGACGTTCAGCCGTTCCAGGTTCTGGGTGCGGAGGGCGGCGGCTTCTTCATCAGGGAGGGCGCTGGCATCTCCGCTTTCGATGAGGTATTTGGCAGTAGCAACGTCTCCATTGGAATATAAAAGGATACACTCCGCTGGTTCTCCGTCCCGTCCGGCGCGGCCTGCCTCTTGATAATAGGACTCCAGGTTTTTCGGCATGTTGTAGTGGATGACATAACTGACGTTGGATTTGTCGATGCCCATGCCGAAGGCGTTGGTAGCTACCATCACAGGCTTGCGGTCATACTGGAAGTCGTCCTGATTGTGCAGGCGCTCCTCCTCGGAAAGCCCCGCGTGGTACCGGGCAGCGGGGATTCCCTGGGCGTTCAGTGCATCGCACACCTTTTCCACGTTGGAACGGGTGGCGCAGTAGATAATGCCGCATTTGCCCTGCCGCTCACTTACCAGGGTCAGCAGGGTGGCGAGCTTCTGCTTTGGGCGGCGGACGTCGAAGAACAGGTTGGGCCGGTCAAAGCCAGTCACCACACGCACAGGGTCTCGAAGGGCAAGGTGCTGCACGATGTCTTCCTGTACCTGAGCGGTGGCGGTAGCGGTGAAGGCGGCGAGAACGGGCCGGATGGGAAGCTGGTCTACAAAAGCGGCAATTTTTAAATAACTGGGCCGAAAGTCCTGCCCCCACTGGGAGATGCAGTGGGCCTCGTCCACCGCCACCAGGGAGACGCCTGCCGCTGCTAAATCTTCCATTCGGGGGTCTGCCAGGCGTTCTGGGGCAATGTAGACCAGATGGTAGGCCCGCCGCCGGATGCCCTGCCAGACCCACCGGGTTTCGTCTAAGGAAAGGGAGCTGTTGAGGAAGGCGGCAGAAACACCGGCGTTTTGCAAAGCGGCGACCTGGTCCTTCATCAAGGAAATCAACGGAGAAATGACCAGGGTGAGGCTGGGGAGCAGCAGCGCGGGGATTTGGTAACAGATGGATTTTCCACCTCCGGTAGGCATGATGCCCAGAGCGTCCCGGCCGGAGAGGATGCCGTCTACCAAGGTTTCCTGCCCAGGGCGGAAGGCGGTATGCCCAAAATATTGCTTGAGCGCAGAATACTTATCCATAGGGCCTCCTGAACGCCGCCGGATGGAAGGACTGGACGGCGTGTTGACATGATTTTATTATAGCAAATTCTTCCGCTTCACGCAATGGGATGGATGTCAGCCGCAGTAGGCCGCTTGCATTCTGCCGCTGGGGAAAGGGGTGCGAGGGGTTGTCAAGCCTTAATTTCAAGAGGTGAGCTGGCGTGGAAAAGACCGTGGAAAATGTGTGGAATAAAAAAATTATGTAAAAAGAAAACGGAATTTTACAATGGGGGAATCTTCGATACAGGGATTGTAAAAATCGGACAAAAATCCGTGTAACAGTTGGAATAAAAGGAGTTGAAGGATGTGGAAAACTCTGTGGAAAATGTGAATAACTCTTTGTAGAAGAATTTACTAAAAAAATTATGTTAACCATTTGAACAGGCCGGACAGAGGAGAGATTTGTAGAGGTGAAGAAAAAGTTTGGCAAAAATGTCGAAAAAGCGCGGAGAAAGACGGAAAAAATTTTCGCCAGCTTTTTTCCATCCCACTGAAAAAAAACGGTGGAGCGACAGAATTTGTGGTTCAAAATTGTGAAAAAAGAAGCCGCAATACGAAATGTAATCTTCTCCATGGTGGTAAACGGGGAAAAACCGGGAATATTTCTATTTTTGATTGACAGATGCGGAAAATCCGGATAAAATAAGAACTGTTCAGAAGCGTCGCTTTCCAGATGCAGCTCGGCAGGGCAGAACGTTCACCTCTCGCCTGTCAAGATAGAACTTCATATAGGCCCCGATAGCTCAGTTGGATAGAGCGACTGCCTCCTAAGCAGTAGGCCGCTGGTTCAAGTCCAGTTCGGGGTGCCAGAGAGAGCGTCAATTTCGTTCGGTTTTCGGATTGAAAATCAAGAAATTGGCGCTTTTCTGTTTCTAAAAATAAATTGGTGCTTTGGAGAAAACCTGCACTTTGACGATAAGGCTTATTAGCAAGTTTATTAGCAGACTTCACCCAACCCATAAGCATATCAGAAAAGGACAAGTCCTCTCTGTTTTGTCACTGCGCCAGGATGTGCCGGACAGGACTGACTGAAAGCTACCTTATGAATTGTGGTTCGAGGTCTGTTTGCCCGGCACGGAGCGAGAACCAGCGGCCATCAATTTCAGATGGCTCCCGGTAGGCCATGACCGGCAATAAAGCGATATTCCTGTTCAGCTGTTGATATGAAATCATTTGTTTATATGAAAAAGATAGTCAGAGAAGTAATGAGAGGTTATAGAAACGAGGATTGCTATCCAAAAATATTTGTAAGTTATTTTATTACATATATACCATCAATTATCAATATATTATCCAATTTCAGAAGATGTACAGATGAAGAAATTCGTGAGTATCACACAGAAGAAATGACATAGCTTCCAGTTTGTTGGCGTTTCCTGTAACGTGAGGGCAAGTATCGACCCGTGGCCCAAATTTCTCTCCGCTCATTTGTCCCCTGGTCTGCTACTTGTTGGGGAGTGCCTTCCCCAAACTCTGCTGACCGGCACTCTCGCGCAGGCCCCGGAGCCGGAACCCACATCACCTCCTGTTCCCCCGGTGGAATCGGAGCCAATTGTTGAACCTGCGCTGCCAACCGCCAGTGAACCTGGCTGAACCCGCCTTCAGCATCGACCACCAAAGCCGTCTGAACCGCTATGCCAAGGACGAAACTATCCTGGATGTGTGGGTGTGGGCCGAAAGCCGCTCTGACGGGAGCTATGACCTGTATATCGGTTATGCGTAAAATTCAATATTCCAACCAGACACACCTATCAAATGGTGCGTCTTTTTTATGTCAAAAAGGAGGAAACATCCCATGAAAAAAAGCATTTTTAAGCGTGGGCTGTCGATGCTTATGGCAACGCTGCTGCGCTTCTCCGGTTTTGTCAACATCGACACCACTACGGCCTTGCCGCAGGAACGGAAACGGAGGCCTTCCTAATTGTCTTCCCTAGTGATGGCGACGAGAACGGGCTACAAGGGCCATGAAAACCTGACCTATGGCAGCTATGAAGCGGCCAGGAAAGCCGAGCACGATTATTTTGTTTGCGATGAGAGCGGTTTTGCACAGACCAAAGATCTGCCCTGTGGCGTTTATACTGTCCATCAAGTATCTGGCTGGGAAGGCCGGGAACTGTTGGCTGACTTTGATGTGTATATTGCCAAGGACGGGAAGACCTGCCGTTATCTGGTCAACACCTCCCTTTGAAAGTTATATCAAGATTGTCAAGGTGGACGCTGAAACCGGCAAGACCATTCCCTACGCAGGGGCAGGATTCCAGATTTTCCGCCCAGACGGTTCTAAGGTGACACAAACCTTCACCTACCCCACCGTGACTACCCTTGATACATTCTGCACCAACAGCGAGGGATATCTCATTACCCCCGAGACTCTGGAATATGGAACCGGTTATTCTCTGGTCGAGGTGGCCGCGCCCTTTGGCAGAGCTTCCAAAAAGAAGTCACTCTGCGCAACCGAGCGTGAACGTACCCGATGTACGAGAGAAATGCACCCAATGGAGGGAAAGCATAAGGCCTGAGCAGCTTGAACATCTGGTGTTTCTGGATGAAAGCGGTGTAAATACGAACCTGCCTCGCTGTTATTGCTGTTATTGCAAGGGGCTGCCTCGCCGCGATGTTTCCATCACGTTGAGACAGCCCCTTCCTTTTATTCCTGCTCGTCGTCCTCAGCTTCATCCTCAGAATCAGATTCTTCCTCGGGATCAGGCTTTTTCTCGGGAGCAGGTTTTTCCTCAGGAACAGGTGTTTCCTCGGGGTCAGGTGTTTCTTCGGGGTCAGGTGTTTCTTCGGGGTCAGGTGTTTCTTCGGGGTCAGGTTTTTCCTCGGGGTCAGGCGTTTCCTCGGGGTCAGGTTTTTCCTCGGGGTCAGGTTTTTCCTCGGGGTCAGGTTTTTCCTCGGGGTCAGGCGTTTCCTCGGGGTCAGGCGTTTCCTCGGGGTCAGGCGTTTCCTCAGGGTCAGGCGTTTCCTCGGGGTCGGGTGTTTCCTCGGGGTAAGGCGTTTCCTCGGGATTGGGTGTTTCCTCAGGGTTGGGCTCTTCCTCGGGAACAATCTCGTCCACTTGAAGCGGCATAACCTCTTCTATCACAGCGGCCCCGTTCGGATTATCTACCGCCAACTGCCAGGGAATATTTACAACGGCAGGGGTTTGACCAACGCTGTTGGCAACAGAGTCGCTCATGTGTTCCCAATCGGGCGCGGTCTCATAATAGGTTACTACCTCATCGAAGAATGCGTGGGCCCAACCGCCGGTGATGATTTCGTCCCAAAGTTCGATGTACAGCTCCTCACCGAGATAGGCGGATAGGTCCATCACATATGTGCCCA
>CAOJHG010000063.1 GCA_948435975.1 uncultured Oscillibacter sp.
TGAAAAGGAAACCCATGCCATTGTGTGACCAAAAGAAGAGGAGAAAACTATGGAGATCATAAGCTTTATCGGTATTGTCGTAGCCTTGGTGGTCATCATCCTGGGCTCCCTGCGCGGGTATTCTTTAATCTTGCTGTCCACCATCGCTGCCCTGCTCGTCGGGCTGAGCGGCGGCGTGGATATGTTCATGTCCTACGAGGTTACGTACATGGGCGGCGTGGCCAATATGGTACTGGTCCTGTTCCCCATCTTCCTGGGCGGCCAGATGTTCGGCAAAATGCTGGAATTTTCCGGCCTGCCCATGAGCGTTGCCAACGCTGTCTTTAAGAAGCTGGGCCCCTCCAGCAGCGTTGCGGCGGTGTACATCGCAACCCTGCTGATGAGCGTGGGCGGCATCAACGTCTTCGTCATCATCTTCACCATGTACCCGCTGGCCGCCGCCTTCTTCCAGAAAGCCGGCATCTCCCGCAGCCTCATTCCCGGCTGTGTGCTGGGCGGCGCGGTGGCCATGCAGGTACTGCCCGGCATGCCCATTAGCAACATCATCCTGCCCGCCGAGGCCTTCGGTACCACCCCCATGGCCGGTCTGTGGATGGCCATTGTGGGCTTCATCATCGTGGGCGGCGGAAACCTGTGGTATCTGCACCGGGAGGGACAGAAGTGCATCGCCCGGGGCGACGGCTTTGTTCCCCGTGAGGGCGACACCCTGGATGTAAACCTGGATGTGGAGGGACTTCCGAATCCCTGGCTCCTGCTGCCTCCCATGGCCATCGTGGTGGTACTGCTGAATATGTTCGCCTGGCCGGCCTGGGCCGCGCTGTACATCGGCTGCGTCCTGCTGGGGCTCATGTTCTGGAAGCGCATCGGCGGCCTGCATAAAATCGTCAACGCCCTGGCGGACGGCGCGAACAGCTCCCAGTCCGTCATCAACACCGCCGCCATCTGCGGCCTGGCCACTGTTGTGGGCGCTGTGCCGGGATACAATGTGCTTCTGGGTTTCCTGGAAAAGGCCTCCTTCGGCAGTCCCTATATCCTGCTGTTCATCTCCATCGCGGTCATTGCCGGCTTCACCGGCAGCGCCACCGGCGGCCTGAACTTCGTGCTGGAGAATTTCACCCAAAAGCTGCTAGACATGGGCGGAAATCCCTACGCCCTGACCCGCATCACCAACATCGCCCAAATCACCTTTGACTCCCTGCCCCATAACAGCGCCATTGTGTTGACGCTGTCCTATTGCGGCGTATCCCACAAGGACGGCTATAAACACCTGTTCTTCTGCACCGTCGTCACCACCACCCTGGCCACGATCGTCAACATCGTCATGGCCCACATTGGTATCATTTGATGGGCGCCCGGGAGAAAATGCGTCCGCTGTTTCGGACGCTGGACGGAGGTCTTTTTTCTCAGAAAGCCGGTAAGGCGGATGTGGGAGACGCCGCGGTGAAAATGATGGCCGAGGGCGGCATAATGATGTGCTGGGCCGATCCCTTTTACCCGGACCGGGTGATTCCCCAGAAGGTGCTGGAGCGCAGCGTCGAGGTCATCCAGCAGGGCGCCGCCTGCCACTACACCGCTCCCATCGGTAACGCGGAGCTGAAGGAGGCCATCGCCAAAAAGATTCTGCGGGATAACCACATTCAAGTGGACCCCCAGCGAAACATCATCATTAACCCCGGCTCCGACGTAGGCCTCTACTTCGCTATGACGCCCTTCATCGAGCCCGGCGACGAGATTCTGGTCCATGACCCCAGCTACCCCAGCAACTTCCTGGATCCCCAGCTCCTGAACGGCGTCGTGGTAAAAGTCCCCACCTACGAGGAGGACAACTACCGTCTGCGGGTAGAGGAATACGAGAAGCGCCTTACCAGCAAGACAAAAATGGTGCTCCTCTCCTCCCCCAACAACCCCAACGGACGAGTGTTTACCCGGGAGGAGCTGGAGGCTTTGGCGGAATTCATCGTGCGAAACGACCTGATCTGCGTGTGTGACCAGGCTTTTGAGGACACGGTGTTCCTGGAGCACGAGATGGTGAGCATCGCCAGCCTTCCGGGGATGTGGGAACGGACGGTCACCGTCTGCTCCTGCTCCAAGGGAATGGCCCTCAGCGGTTACCGGGTGGGCTATCTCTTCGCGGATGACGTGATTATGGATGTACTCTACGCCACCGCCGTAAACGTGCAGGGCGCGGCCAACACGATGGTGCAGATGGCCGTCATTCCGGCCTATGAGGACAGCTCCTTCATTCAGGAGTATGTGGCGGAGCAGAATGTCCGCCGGCATTACGCATACGAAAAGTTCAACGCGGTCCCCGGTGTATCCATGCCCTTGATGGAGTCCGGCTTCTATGGCTGGGTCAATGTCAGCCGTCTGGGCGACTCCAGTGAGATCACCAGTTATCTGGCGCAAGAGGCCAAGGTTCTGGTCAACGACGGGAAATTCTATGGGAACCAAGGAGACGGACATCTGCGGATCATCTATGGCGTCTTTGAAGACCGGCAAAAAAGCCTGGAGGGCATTGACCGGATCTGCGCGGCCCTGGCCAAACGGGCCGCGGCATTGGGAATTACAGAGTAATCCGTCTATACGGAATATCTGGGACTTCTCCCCTGCTTCCCAATATCCAACCGTGCGCGAGGGACCGCCGTCTTGGCATCCCCCCAAAAAGCAAAAGGCGCTGCCGGACGGCAGCGCCTTTTTCATCCGCATTCTCAAGCCCGGGGGTGGGCCTTCTGATAGACGTCTTTCAAATGTCCCTTTACCACATGGGTATAAATCTGGGTCGACGAAATATCCGCATGCCCCAGCATTTCCTGAATGGAACGAAGGTCCGCTCCGTTTTCCAGCAAATGCACCGCGAAGGAGTGGCGCAGTGTATGAGGGGTGATCTCCTTTTCAATCCCCGCTTTCTCCTGGTAAAACTTGATAATCTTCCAGAAGCCCTGACGGCTCATCCGCTCCCCGTTCATATTGACAAAGAGGGCCTCTTCCCCGTCGTCCGTCACCAACTGGGGACGAATCTTCCACACGTAATCCTGAAGAGCCTTCACCGCAGTGCGGTACAGGGGGATAATCCGCTCCTTTCCCTTGCTGGAGCAGTGAACAAAACCGGCGGCCAGGTTCAAATCCTCCAGATTCAACGTAGTCAGCTCACTGACCCGGATGCCGGTGGCGTAGAGTAGCTCCAGCATAGCGTGGTCCCGGAAGCCCTTAGCGTCCACGCACTGAGGTTGCTCCAAAAACAGCTCCACTTCCCGGGAGGTCAGAATCTCCGGGTATTTCCGCTCCACTCTGGCGGCCGTTACCCCCTTGGCGGGGTTCGTTTTCACCTTTCCGGAGAAAAGCTGGTAATTGTAAAAGGACTTCACAGAGGCCAGAAACCGGGTGACGGAAGCGGCGGACTTTCCCCGGCTCAGCATCCAATCCATATAGGACTGCACCGTCTCCCCGGTGGCTTCCAATAAGCCGGGCCCACGGACCTTCAGATATTCGGAAAACTGGGTCACGTCCCGGAGATAGGACGTGACGGTATTCTGGGAGGCGTGCTTCTCCCTCCGCAGATATTCCCCATAGCGCGCAATCTCGTCCGTAAGGATCCCTTCTCTCTTTCCCCGACTGCGGGGCCGGGTTTCTATGGCAACGCTTCAAGCGTCCCGAACCAGTTTCAATCTTCCAGAGGAACACCGTCCTTCTGCCACCACCTGGAATCTCCCTTCCAGATCGGCGGTTCCTTGAACGGAAGCTAGGCCTCTCACGAAAGCATCCGCTCCAGCAGCAGCTCCAGGAACCAGGGGGTCAGCATCAGCTCGGCGCACATGCCTGCCAGTAACACCCCGGCAATCACCGCCAAACGGCCCCACCAATCCCGGCCGTAGGCCACCGGAGTCCGGCCCCGGCCAAAAGATAAGCAGGCCAGGGCGGCAGAGCGCTCCAGAGAGGGCACGGCCAGGAGAAAATAACAAGGCAGCGTCACCGCGGAGCGCAATCCAAAGACCGCCAGGGCCAGCAGCACCCCGTCGGCGCCGAAGGACGCCGTAAAACAGCAAACGGAAAAAGAGAGGAAAAAGCCGAACGCCCCCGTGACGGCAGGCAAAAGCAAGATCCCAATGGAGGCGAAACCCAGCAAAAAGGCCGCCAGGGGATAGCGAAAATACAGCACCACCGCCGACAGGGCCGCCTGAGGCGACAGGCTCTTCTCCACTTTCAAAAAATCCGTCAGATATCGGGTCAGCTCATCGCCGGTGGCATCGGGAACCTGGGCGGAAAAAACCTGTCCCAAAAGGACGCCAGCGAAAAAAAACAGCGCCAAAAACAACAGACGAAGCAGCGGCTGCTTCCACTCCGTCCTCTCCCGCCTCTTCCAGTCCAAACCGCCTCACCTCACCGCATCCTATGAGCGGCAGCGGCGGATTATGCGTCCGGTGGCAGAAGGGATCGGATAAGAAAACGCCCTTCCATCGATCCAGCGCAAGGAAGAAGGCGTGTCACTTTTCAAAACTTGATTGCTCTAATAATATAGCTCAAATTTCCGTTTTTCGCAAGATGTTTCCGGAAAAAAGCACTTTTTTGGGATTTATGACAAAATATTATGTAAACTACATTATGTCGACCTCTCTTTTTGGGCTGGAAAATTTCGGAACAGACCTCCAAATTCATGGGAGCGCCCTCCACATTTGGGGGACGGCGCTCCCCGGCTATCCCATATCTTCCGCTTCTCCCCTGCCCTGTCGAAACGGGGGGCCGGGTTGGTTCCGGCGGCGGCGGCTTTCCAAAAATCCTGAATTTTGTGCAATCCCACAAGTCACTTCCGGCGGCGGCGGCGCTTGGGCCCCGCCAGTCCGGCCAGCAGGCCTCCGGCCAGACCGCATAGCAGCAGAATACCGCCATGGCCCAGCCAAGCGATATTCTCCCAGAAGCCCAGTCCCGCCAAGATCAGCACCGATAGGAACAGCGCCGCCGCCGGCACGCCGCCCCATCGTAATCCGGTGAGCCGTACTGCCGGCAGTCCCCCGGCCAGGGCGGACAGCACACACAGCACCGCCACCGCCGGGAAACTCCCGCTCTCAGACAGTGCGCCTTTTACCAATAGAAGCGCCAACAGCGACAGCCCCAGCAAATACGTCCCCAGCGACAGCAGGCCTCCGGCCACAAAGCTCTGCCATACCGGCCTTGGTTTCTTTCCCTTAGCCATAAAAATCCTCCCTCGCAACATGCTCTTGCAAGGAGCATATTCCGTGGGAGGGTGTTTTTATGCTTGGTAATTGGCAGATTCCGGATCTGGAAAATCAGGACTCCTCACCGTCGTCCAGCTCCTTCTTCTCTTCCTTCTTGTCCTCTTTCTTCTCCTCAGGCTGTTCACCGCTCTGGACGCCTACGGAGCTGACGGCCCACTTGGTCAATTCCATGCGAACCCGGTCGTCGCTGGTCTCGACAACGATGGTATCCTTGCTCACGGAGACAATCCGGCCCACGATGCCGCCGATGGAGGTAATGACATCGCCCTTTTTCAGACTGTCCCGCATCTCCTGCGCCTTTTTCTTGCGCTTGTTCTCCGGGCGAATCATCATGAAATACATGATGGCCAGCATGACGACAATCATTAATATTGTGTAATCCATGAATAGCTTCCTTTCCTTTGTATACTCAGAATGTGTCTATTATACCAGATCAGAGGAAATTTGCAAGCCTTTTCTTTATTGATTTCCAGATTTGCGCAAAGTGGACATGCGCGAAAATTAGAACATGAAGCGCAGTGTACGGAAGGGCATTCCCGGTATAAAGCTCAAGGTAGACAGCATTGGGGGTTCATGGTATAATCAATGGCAAATTGCTGAAAGGACGTGCTGAAATGCAGTTGTTCACTCTGCGGCCATGGCAGGAAGAGGATGCGGAATCCGTTGCCGCCGCGGCCAACAATCCGAAGATCGCGGCAAACCTGCGAAACGTCTTCCCCTCCCCTTACACCCTGGCGGACGCAGTCTGGTATGTGGGCAACTGCATTGCCCAGGGCGAGGCACGGCAGCTTACCCGGGCGATTGTTGTGAATGGGAAAGCCGCCGGCAGTATTGGCGTCTTTCTCCAAGGCGATGTGTATGAGAAATCGGCGGAACTGGGTTATTGGCTGGCGGAGGAACATTGGGGCAAGGGCATCATGACGGAGGCCATCCGGCAAATCTGCCAAGAGGCCTTTGGGCATTTTGATATTATCCGCATCTTCGCGGAGCCCTTCACGGATAACCTGGGCTCTCGCAGGGTACTGGAAAAAGCGGGTTTCACCCGCGAGGGAACCATGCGCAGCGGCGTCTATAAAAACGGGCAAATCCACTCCTACTGCGTGTACGCCCTTCTGCGGGATGAGCTATAGAGAAATTGAGGCTTCTGCCGAGAGGGAAACAAGCGCTTTTAACGTTTTGAAGCGGGAGAGCTAAAACCCTCCCGCTCCTTATCTCACCCCATTTTGCGGATTGCTTCCCAATAACATAGCCATATTGCTATCTGCCCGGCTCCACGGGAACCGATCAGCCGGTACTCCCCCTCTCCGTCCACATGCAACTCAAGAAGCCGCTCTGCTTTCCTACGGAATCCCACGGCAGGATCCCAAAGGAAGCGTAAATCTTTCACCTCCGCTCCCAGCGCGCATACACTGGATTGAAAGGACCTTGTTCTTTCGCCAGCTACTTATTAGGAGGTATTGCAATGCCTGAAAAAGTCATGCCCGGTCCCGTGGAGGACCTCAGCGGCATCCGCGAGGCGGTTTGCATCCATACCAGGAAGATTTACGATTCCTGCCGAGATAAAGATTGCATCGAGGATCTCCGCTTCTACCCCAAGCTCCAATACGTGGACATCATCAACCGGGCCCTGTCGGTCAAGGGCGGCAGCGCCAAGCTTCTCTACGTCTATGTGGATGTAGAGCCCGTCAGCTTCAACCGGGGCTTCTACACCGTCGATATGCGCTTCTTCTACTCCGTCACCCTCCAGGCCTACCTGAGCTGCCCCGCCCCGGTCTCCGTGGAAGGCCTCTGCGTCTTTGACAAGCGGGCCATCCTCTTCGGCAGCGAGGGCAACGCCAAGATTTTCTCCTCGGAGCTTCGCACCGGTGAGCCGGACTTGCAGCTCATGAGCCGCTCCAATCTCCCTGTGGCCGTAGTGGAGGCCGTGGACCCCATCGTTCTGGACGCCCGGATCATGGACTGCTGCGGCAAGCGCGACTGCGACTGCGACCTGTGCGAAGTGCCCTCCTTCGTCAACAGCTGCTTTGACGGAGAGCTCTCCAGCGGTGACGACAGCCGCCGCATTTATGTCACTCTGGGCCAGTTCTCCATCGTGCGCCTGGAGCGGGATTCCCAGCTCCTGACGCCGGTGTACGACTACTGTGTCCCCGACAAGGAGTGCGCCTGCGGCAGCGGCACCGAGGACCCCTGCGGCATCTTCCGGAACATCGCGTTCCCTGTGGGAGAGTTCTTCCCTCCCAACACCGTCCAGAAGCCGGAGAACTACCACGACTGCTGCTCCCGGGGCTGCTGCTAAGCGTCCGCCCCACCGTAGGAACCGCAAAGGCCGCCCTGAGAATAGGGCGGCCTTTTTTCACTCATTCATAGCTTAACGTACTGGTTTTCCGGCTGATGATGCAGATATAGCTGTTCCCCTGTCCCAAAGCCAGGGAACGGCCATCTTCCAGCGTAAAGACAAAGGGATGGTTCCGGTCCTCCCGGCTCCACTGGATGGGCACGGCCTTGCCGCCGCAGAAGAAGGTCCCCTTCCCCTCCCCGGTGGTCTGAACCCGGAGTCGGCCCACGTCGTCCAACACGGCGGTGCTGGTCTCCAGCACCAGCACGTTGACGGCGCTCACCTGTTCCCCGGTGCTGCCATCCACATGCTCCTTACCGTACTGCCCCACCAGATATCGCCTCGTGGCGGCGTCATAGTCAAAGGTTCCCGTTTTATAGGCGGAAAAGCCGACCTTCACATGCTCCGCCGTTTCGCCTCCCACCGGGGTACCGTCCTCCACAAAGGCCTGAAAGGAACTCCACCCGTTGGCGTGGGCTGTGGGAAACTTCTCCTTGCCCAGATACTCCAGAATCTTTTCCCCGGAGGTAACCAGACTGTGCTCATACCCGTTGTTCTTTCTCCGGTCCGGATCCCGCCAGAAAATCTTGGCGTCTTCCCCGCCCCGGACGCCGTCCATGTGGTCCACCTTCCAGCTGCGGAGATTGGCATAGGCCTCCTGGCTGCCCCCGGCGTGAACGTAAATCGCGTCATGCCCCAGAGCCAGCTCCACAAAATAGGGCCGGGCAGAACGGACGCTGCCCAAAAGCTCAATGCCCTCCACCGTCTGGTAAAGTCCCAGCATCCGGGTGATACCCCCCTCCACCGGAACCTCATAGATAACATCCGCCTGGGAGACGCCCAGCTGCGGCTGGGCCGCCTTCAGGTTGTTCAGCATGACGGCCACCGGCCGCAGGTCCTCATACTCCGGCTCCATAGGAAGCCCTGTCAGCGGGTTTGTACCCGCGGGCACGTAGGGCTCCGGTTCCGGCTCCGGCTCGGGAGGGGGCGGCAGCGGATCCGTTTTCTCCACCGGCTCCGGTTCCGGTTCCGGCTTTTTTCCGCAGCCCGCCAGGGCCAGAAGCATACAAATTGCCAGTATGATCGCCAGCGTCCTCGTGTTCATGTC
>CAOJHG010000064.1 GCA_948435975.1 uncultured Oscillibacter sp.
GTTTTGCTCGCAATATATGAGGACCGTCCGCATGATCTGCGGACGGTCCTCTTTTCTATTGCCTCCGGTTGGCCTGATCATCTTATCCGCGATCCCCGCTGTCTCCTTCTGCGGACGGCTGACCTACTACTGTAATTGGGCCCACCGCTCCTGCTCGGTCATCAGCCGCTCCTGCAATTCCGGGGAGACGCTGTCCAGCCAGTACTGGTCGATCTCCTTGACCTTGTAGTCATCGCACCAGTCGTAGACCATGTAGGGCTTCTCCGGCCAGCGGGTGCGGACCACCACCTCGTTGTGTCCGTCCTGGTCGATATCCGCCACCGTTGCATTCAGGCAGTCCTCCACCAGCAGGACGGTTTGCATTCTCTTCCAGACATTCCATTCAACGGTTTCATCCCACTCCCCAGTCCAGAAGCGGTAGTCACAGAGATAGACCTGCCCACTGGGCTCGCCGTAGGGATCCGGGTAGTAGTTCTCGCTGGTGTAGAATACTTCATCATACCAGAAAAGACGGTCGCTCTCCGTCTCGAAGGTCACATCCATCATCCCGCCCAAAGATATCCTTCCTGTGGGCTCACACGAGGCGACAGTTCCCTCATAGGTCCGCCGGTTCCAGCGGCAGTCTAGGCGATACTCAAAAGGATAATTCCCCTCATCCGTCTGCTTTATGCCGTCGAAGTCCACGCCCTCCCCACATTTCAGGCGGAGCAGATGGCCCTTGTCCTCCACATAGAGGTAGTTCTCATTTCCAACGGTTTCCTTCAGGAAAATGGTGTTCTTCCTCTCCTCCCGAATATAGGTGCTACAATACCAGATGGTCCCCAGGGTTGTCGCCAGCATCAGCGCCAGGGCCAGGGCCGTCTGCCAGACGTGCTTCCGCCGCTCCGACTTCAGGTTTTCCCGGGAAATCTCCATCAAGTTCTGAACGGGCCGTTCCTCTCTGATGTTCTCCACCGCCTCTTCCTCCTCGTCCTTTCGTACCTCAATCCTCCGGCAGGCCATCAGCTCCTCCACGCCCAGCCCCAGAGCTTCCGCCAGGGGCTCCAGCAGCGTCACGTCCGGGTAGCTCAGGGCCCGCTCCCACTTGCTCACCGCCTTGTCCGTCACATGGACCCGGGCCGCCAAATCCTTTTGCGTCAGCCCGGCGGCCTTTCGGTTCTCGGCGATAAAATTTCCAAATTGCTGTTTGTTCATTCGGCTCACCTCCCCGTTAGTGTACACCAACACCAAGGAAAAAAACAACCGACCAATGGTAGAATCCGGCGAAACCCGTTGATTCCAGCCGTTTCCAGGGTCGGAGAAATTTTTCCCCGGCTTCCAATTTTTAAGGTTGGGCTAAGAAAGCTCCTGTATGATGCCCCCATCCTGTTGAACGAAAGGAGCCCAAGCATGAAGCCTCGGCACGAGTGGAAACACGAGATCACCGCCGCCGACCGCCTGATTCTCGCCGCCCGCCTTTCGGCGGTGGCCCGCCGGGACAGCCACGGGGACCACGGCCGATACGGAATACGAAGTCTCTATTTCGACGACCCCCGGGACACGGCGCTGCGGGAGAAAATTGACGGCGTGGCCCGCAGGGCGAAATTACGAATACGGTACTACAACGGCAACACCGCCTTTATCTGCCTGGAGAAAAAAATCAAACAGGACGGCCTGTGCGGCAAGCGCTCCGTCCTCCTCAGCGCTCAGGAGGTCCAAACTCTTTTGAACGGCGGGCTGGACTGGATGCCGGGCAGCGGCCGGCCTCTGGTTCAGGAGCTTTACTGGAAAATGAAGTCCGCCGGTCTCCGGCCGAGGACCATTGTGGACTACACCCGGGAGGCCTATGTCTTCCCCGCCGGAAATGTGCGGGTCACCCTGGATTACAATATCCGCACCGGCCTGGGGTCCACAGATTTTCTGAATCCCCGCATGATTACTGTACCTGCCGGGGACGCCCCCGCCATTTTAGAGGTGAAGTGGGATGAATTTCTCCCCAGCGTCATACGGGACGCGGTACAACTCCCCGGGCGGCACACCTCCGCCTTCTCAAAATACGCGGCCTGCCGCGTCTATGGATAAGAAAGGAACCGATTGCCATGACATTTCAAGATATTTTCAAATCCAGCTTCCTGGAGAATGTGACCAGCGTCAGTCTTTTGGACATGAGTCTGGCCCTTCTCCTGGCCTTTGGCCTGGGGCTCTTTATCTTCCTGGTCTACAAAAAAACCTTCACCGGCGTCATGTACTCCTCCAGCTTTGGGGTAACGCTGGTAGCTCTGACGATGATTACCACCATGGTAATTCTGGCGGTCACCAGCAACGTGGTGCTGTCCCTGGGCATGGTGGGCGCCCTCTCCATTGTCCGCTTCCGCACGGCCATTAAGGAACCCCTGGACATCGCATTTCTCTTCTGGTCCATTGCCGTGGGCATCGTATTGGCGGCGGGACTGATTCCGCTGGCAGTCTTTGGAAGCGTGATTATCGGCGTGATGCTTCTGGTTTTTGTGAACCGGAAATCCCGCTGCGACCCCTACATAGCCGTGCTCCAGTGCGACGGGCCGGAGAGCGAGGCTCAGGCGGTGGGGTTCCTCCGGCAGAACACCCGCCGCTGCGTGGTGAAAAGCAAGACGGTCCAAAAGGACGCGGTGGAACTGAATCTGGAAATTCGCTTAAAGAGCGAGGACACCGGCTTTGTCAATGCTCTGGCGGACCTCTCCGGCGTCCGCAGCGCGGTATTGGTAAGCTACAACGGAGACTACATGGGGTAATTTCTGTTTTTCGTTCTGATAAGAACGCGGAGTAAAAGAATTTTCGCACGCTCAACCGTCTGGTGAAAACCAGGCGGAAGCGACAGCACCAAAGGGGGATATCAAATGTCGACCCACAAGCATATTGACCGGCTCTGCGCTGTCGTCCTGGTTCTTTGTCTGTTGCTGACCTTCGCCTTTATAAACGGTGTAGCTTTGGGCATCCGGCCCGCCGCCTCTGCTCTGGGCTACGAGTCCCGGCTCTTCGACACAGGTCGGGTCCACACCATCGATCTGGTGATGGACAATTGGGAGGAGTTCCTGGAAACCTGCGAGAACGAGGAATACGCCCAGTGCTCCGTTCTCATTGACGGCGAGGCGTACCAGAACACCGCCATCCGGGCTAAAGGCAACACCTCCCTTACCATGGTTTCCGCCATGGACAGCGACCGATACAGCTTCAAGCTGGAGTTTGATCATTACGACAGCGGAAGGACCTACTACGGCCTGGATAAGCTGAGTCTCAACAACATCATTCAGGACGCTACATATATGAAGGATTTCCTCACCTACCAGATGATGGGCGCTTTTGGCGTGGCCGCACCTTTATGCAGCTATGTGTACATCACCGTCAACGGTCAGGATTGGGGACTGTATCTGGCCGTTGAGGGAGTGGAAGACGGCTTTCTCCGGAGGAACTATGGCAGCAACTCCGGAGAGCTCTATAAGCCGGACAGCATGAGCTTCGGCGGCGGACGGGGCAATGGCCGGGAGTTCCGCATGGACGACTTCGGGAATCACGAAGAGGGCGCCGCCCTTTCCTCCACTCCTCCGGCTGATCCGGTATTCCAGAAAGTCCCTGGGGAAGACGGGAGAGCAGCCGGAGGCGGTTCCGCCAAATTTGCCGGAGGCCCCGGCGGCGGCATGGGGAGCGACGACGTGAAGCTGCGGTATATCGATGATGACCCGGACAGCTACTCCAATATCTTCCAGAACGCCAAAACGGACATCACCAAGGCGGACCAGAGCAGGCTGATTGCATCTTTAAAAGCCCTGGGAGAAGGTGAAAATCTTGAGAACGTCCTGGACATTGACCGGGTTCTGCGCTACTTTGTCGTCCACAACTTCGTCTGCAACGGCGACAGCTATACCGGCTCCATGGTGCACAATTACTACCTCTACGAGGAAGACGGCCGACTCTCCATGATCCCCTGGGACTACAATCTGGCTTATGGCACCTTCCAAAGCGGTGATGCCACAAGCACCGTGAACGAGCCCATTGACTCTCCCGTCACTGGCGGCGACAGCCGTCCCATGGTGGATTGGATCTGGGAACAGGATGAATATACGGAGCTCTATCATCAGTATTTCCGGGAGTTTCTGGAGACAGTGAATATCACCGGACTGATTGAACAGACGGTGGCGTTGATCGCGCCCTATGTGGAGAAGAACCCCACGGCGTTTTACTCCAATCAGGAGTTTCAAACCGGCGCGGAAACTCTGGAGGATTTCTGCCGCCTCCGGACGGAGAGTATCCTAGGTCAATTAGAAGGAACGATTCCCTCTACCTCCGAGGGCCAGGCGGAGGACGCCTCCTCCTTGGTGGATGCCTCCTTCATCCGTCTTTCCGATATGGGAACCATGGACCGGGGCGGCGGCTTTGGCGATGGAGAGCGGCCCTTCCCTTCCGATAGCCAGCAAGAAGGAGCTGCCATACCCTTCCCAGCGGAAGATGCTCCAGCCTTCTCCCAGGCCAGGGGGCAACCGGCTGCGATTCTCCGATCTCCGGAGGATTCCGCCTCCCCCGGCGGGAATTTACCGGGGGAATCTCCCGCCGCCGTGAGCGGAAGCGCCTGGCTGCTGGCAGCGGTATCCTGCGGTATACTCCTGGCGGGTCTCCTCTTCGCCTGCCTGTACCGACGTGGAAACCATTGAAGCATCCGGACCGCCGTCCCCTGTTGCAGGAGCGGCGGTCCTTCTATCCGCCCTTATAATTACACAAAACTAAGATTTTGTGTAATATAATATAGAAATATAAGAAAGAGGGCAACTGCCCTCTTTCTTAATCACTGGATATAGGCCCGATGGAACACCTTTTTACCCTTTTTGATAATGACGCCCTCTCCCTGGAAGTCCGCCTGGTCAACAGCCGCGGCAATGTCCGTCACCTTTTGGCCGTTCACCGTCAGGCCCCCCTGCTGGATCAGCCGACGGGCCTCCCCGTTGGAGGGGCACAGGCCACAGGCCACCAAAAGGGCAATGGCGCCGATCTGTCCGTTCTCAAACTGAGCGGCGGACAGCTCCGTCGAGGGCATGTGCTCCGTGGAGCCAGCGCCGGCGAAAAGGCCCCGGGCGGTTTCCTGGGCTTTCTCCGCCTCCGCCTCGCCGTGGACCAGCTTGGTCAGCTCGTAAGCCAGAATTTCCTTGGCCCGGTTCAGCTGGCTCCCCTCCCATCTGTCCATGGCGTCGATCTCCTCCAAAGGCAGGAAGGTCAACATCCGGATACATTTCAGCACGTCCGCATCCCCTACGTTCCGCCAGTATTGGTAGAACTCAAAGGGGGAGGTCTTGTTGGGATCCAGCCACACCGCGCCCTTGGCGGTCTTGCCCATCTTCTTGCCCTCGGAGTTCATCAGCAACGTGATGGTCATGGCGTAGGCGTCCTTGCCCAGCTTCCGGCGAATCAGCTCGGTGCCGCCTAACATATTGCTCCACTGGTCGTCACCGCCGAACTGCATGTTGCAGCCCAGGGTCTGGAACATATGATAGAAGTCGTAGGACTGCATAATCATATAGTTGAATTCCAGGAAGCTCAGCCCCTTCTCCATCCGCTGTTTGTAGCACTCCGCCCGAAGCATGTTATTTACGGAGAAGCAGGCTCCCACTTCCCGCAAAAGCTCCACATAGTTCAGCTTCATCAACCATTCAGCGTTATTCACCATGATTGCCTTGTCCGGGCCAAACTCGATAAACCGCTCCATCTGCTTTTTAAAGCAGTCGCAGTTGTGCTGGATGGTCTCCGTGGTCATCATCTGCCGCATGTCCGACCGGCCGGAGGGATCTCCCACCATGCCGGTGCCACCGCCGATGAGGGCGATGGGCCGGTTTCCCGCCATTTGCAGGCGCTTCATCAGACACAGGGCCATGAAGTGGCCCACATGGAGGCTGTCCGCCGTGGGATCGAACCCGATATAAAACACGGCCTTCCCGCCGTTCACCAGCTCCCGAATCTCCTCCTCGTCGGTAACCTGGGCAATGAGGCCCCGGGCCTTCAGCTCTTCGTAAATCTGCATTTTACCGTCTCCTTTTTGTTTAAATTCCCCGGAGGGAACGAAAAAACGCCCCGTCCCGGTGGGGACAGAGGGCGAAAACATTCGCGGTACCACCTCTGGTTCGCCGCCCTCTCGCGAGAACGGCCTCATGAAGTGCCAACACACTTCTGCGCAATAACGGGCGCACCCGGCGCGCGCCTACTGAGAGGCTTCTTTCCTCCGTTCGGGCGCCAGCTCCAAGGCGTATTCGCCGTCCGCCTCCCTCCCCCTTTCACCAAGCCGGGGGTTCTCTTCGCGAAGGACATGACGGGTACTGGTCCTCTTCTTCACTGTGAAACGTATTGTAGCAGATACGCCGGGAATTGTCAACACAAACCAAGCAAGGAGGCATTATTCCAAAGCCGGTCTTTCATTCGCGCCGAGCTTTTCCAGGTGGTACTTCGCAAGCCTTTCCACCATAAGGTCCCCGCATCTGGATAATTCCCTTATTTTTTCAAGGGCTTCTGCGTTTCCCTTTTCCTTGTAGAGTCTATGCAGCGACCAAACCGCTTTGCGCGTAATATGTTCGTCATACTCCCCAAGATAATGACCTGGGTATTTCTGAATAGCCATAGACGCCAAAACGTTCACCGTTTCTTCACCGCCATAGCGCTCAATCAGCTCCACCATATCTTCCAGGTTATTGGTCTTTACCCAGTTTTCGAGTGAAATCTCTTCCAGCACCTTGACGCTTTCCCTGTCAAACCGCCTCAATATCCATCCTAAAAGCATAGTCTCGTCCAGCGCGTCTCCGTCTCCATCTTTACAGGCTTCCTTCAGCCAATGGCCAAACACCCCGGGGGACGTCAAATCCTCAGAGAGTGATTTTTTCAGGGTTTCTTCTTTTTTGCGTTTTTCAGCTTCCGCCAAAGGCCCGGTTCCTAATTTTGCGGTCGAGGCCAAGTATTTATCCAAAGCCTTTCTATCTGCTTCCTTCATATTTGTTTCCCCGCCGTGCCATCTGTTTTCGAATGCTATAGACCTTTTAATTATAGCACAGGAATTTGCCCAATTCAATCTCCCGGCAAATTTTCACTTGTCTCGAAGGACCAGCCGACACATAGATTCGATTTTGCCTGGGACAGTCCTCCGGCAAAAACTTCCCTTGTGATTTGGGAAAAACCATGTTATGATAAACATACAGCAATTCGAATTCCACTTATGCCCCGGCCGCTGCAAGTTCGCTGATTTTAATCACCTCCCCCCGAGTACGAAAAGGAGCTTTAAACCATGCTTCCTTCCAATGAAAACAGTCCAGGGATGCCGGTACAAACCACCCTGGAAATCTTGGCGGAAATCGAGCATACTCTCCATCAGATGCTCTTTCTGGCGGAGCTGTCCGCCGGAGATACCGATGTGGACCGAGAGGGCCTCCAGAAAACCCTGGAGCGCCTTCAGGTCAAAATTGATCGGGCCGCCGATCGATTGACAACACCCCCACCGCTTTGATGCGGCGGGGGTGTTTGCGTCTCCGTCAATCCTAAGTTGTCAAGTCTTTACTGAACACTTGTACGCCTATTATTTGAACTGCATCAGGGAATATTCCACGTCAATGGGCTCACTCGTACCGGCCGCGCCTCGGATATCAAAAAGGAGTCCGGCATTTTCTTCCGAAGTGTTGCTGTCCAGCTCAAAGGCCCGGGTTAAGGTACGTCCCGGCTCAAGATCAACGGCAGGGAAATATGTGGGTTCCCCCAGCATGACGGGCTGACCTGCCAGGCATGTAACTCGTTCTTTGCCTTTGTTTGTCACTCGGAAAATAACGTATTTACCATTCGCCGGAATAAAGACGTCACCCAAATGAACGCTGGTGACGGTCTGGACATGGGTCTTGTCGTCGCAGATGAGGGAAGGCTGCTGCTTCATATCTACCCCACTGGAGGCAATTTCTTTATAAGGTCCTATCTTTACGCCAATTTTGGGCTTTGTGGGATTGGGATCTTTCGATTCCAGGCTGGTTTTATCGTTTGAGGAAGCACCCAGAACGATGCTGCCCTGCTTCTCATTCCAGCCAACCTGGACATTGAAATAATCTGCGCGGGCAAATAATAGTAGGGCTTACCGTCCGTTCCCGTGTAAGTGACGGCGGCTGGAAGCCATTGGCCGTCCACGGAATAGTTGTCCCCCGGCTTCACCTTCACGGCATCCAGGATCACAAGTCCCGCATTGCTGATTTGCAGCTGGCCCGATGCGGCCAGGGCCGTGCCGGACAGGGCGAGAACGGAGATCATGACGATCATTCCAGCAAAAAACGACGCGTATTTTTTCATGGCAACTGCTCCTCTTTACAAATAAATATTATCGATATTGCATGAACGTGATGGTCACATCCGCTCCATCCGGTGCACTCAGGTAAGAGAGCGTTGGGCTGACACCGTACACAAATTCGGCGGATTCCCTCGTTGTACCTTCGGCAATTACAAAGGCTCTGGTTAACGTGTTGCCCGGTTCAAGCGCCACACTGGGGAAGCGGTCCCATATACCCAGCGTGATGGGAAGACCTGCCTGGCATCGTACCTGAGATGTGCCGTTATTCGTTATTGTGAGCAGGATATACCTTCCGTTTTCCGGGAGGAAGGTTCCACTGGAGCCGTAGCCGGTGATGGACTGAGCCCTG
>CAOJHG010000065.1 GCA_948435975.1 uncultured Oscillibacter sp.
TGTTCCCAATCCGGCGGACCCCAGTGTTTACCGGCTGAACGGGCGGCAGGTAGTCTACGGGGACAATGACCTGATTCCCAGTGCGGACAGCGGGGTTCCTGTTTATGTCGGTAAGTTCCAGGCGCTGGGGACCCTGTTCATCCGGAAGGGGCTGGAGATGGCGGCTACGGATATCGGCGGCGACGCGTGGGCTACGGACAGCTACGAGCTGCGGGGACTGTGCCGGATGGACGCGGTGGCGATGGACAACAGCGCGGCATTCAAGGCTGTCCTGGGCGGTACGGCGGGCTAATGGCACTTTCTGCGGACCGGCGGGAACTGCTGCGGGCCTATTGCCGGATTGACGAAGCGGCTCCCTGGGAGGATGCTTTGCTGGAAGTGCTTTTTGACGCTGCTGTGAGTTACATGACGCAGGCGGGCGTTCCGGAACCGCAAGCAGGCTCAGAGCGGCGGGCGCAATATGACCTGTGTGTAAACTATCTGGTTCTGGACGGCTGGGACAGGCGGGACCTTACTCTTGCGGGAACCTCCGCGGCGGAAAATCCCGCGTTCAGGCGCTTGATGAATCAGTTGAAGCTAACGGCCATTTGAAGGGGATGACATTATGTCAATTACCGGAAGCAGTCTGACCCAGAGGCTTCAAGTCCTGCGGCTGGGTTACGGCGAAGAAACAAACGCCTGCGCCTGGGAGGAAGACCGCTGGACCTGGGCGGCAGCGGAACAGGATACAAGAAGCAACCTCTTTTCCGCTGTGGGCGTGGGGGCCAGGGGCGTTACCTTTACCATCCGCAAAAGCCCCCACCTCACCCTCCATCACGCGTTTCGCTGGCGGGGGTGGTTCTGCTTCCTTACCGCGATCATGGACGGGGACCCCGGCTTCCAGGTGGTCAAGGCCGCGCTGTGTGAGCCGGTCCCCTGCGCGGCGGTCCCACAGAGGCGGGTGCTGGGACTGGGGAACCGCCCTCAATTGGCGGAGGGGGCGAAGCTCTCCTTCCCCGGTGTGCTGACAGAGAAATACGTCCGCTACGGTCAAGAGGACACCTATGCGCGGACCGAAACCGCTTATGTGCTGGTTACGCCTAAGCAAATCTCTCTTGACGCGGGGACGCTTGTCACTGTTCAAAAGGGTCCGGCGGCGGGCTTGTATAACCTCCTGGCCTGCCATGTGCTGGATGAATTCAAGAACGAATATGAAATCACCCGGCGGCGGGACGTTTAAGGAGGCGGATATATATGCAGAGCGTGGAAATCGAGGGACTGGACCAGATTTTAGCGCGGTGGGAAGGTCTGCTGCAACGGTTTCCCTCAGTCAAGGCGGAACTTTTGGAGCGGCTGGGAAAGCAAATGCTGGAGGACGTGCGGCGGAACATTGGCGGCAGCGGGAAAGTTCAGGGCTGGCAGGAGCGCTACATTGGCAGTAAAAACGGCTATGCGGCTGTCCGGCCTAAAGCAAAGACCTTCCAGACCACCAAAAGCGGAAAGCAATACGCGGTGGGCTACGTCACCAACGCTATTGAGAATGGGCACCGGAACCGCAGGCCGCAGCCCTCTGACAGCCCCGGCTACCACTACACCCGCGGCCGGAACCGGAAAGCCGCCGCTGCTGGACGTCACTTCTATGCCGCTGTCCGGACGCAGCTGGAGCAGATGGGCGCGGCAGAGCTGGCGCGGCTGGCGGATGAGCTTGCGCGGGAGCTGGAGGGCGGCGTATGAAAAAGCCAGGGATTTACTCCCCGGCCTCCTCTGGCGGGCTTTCAGCGGCCTCCTGAGCCGCTTTGTCCCGCTCCATGGCTTCCTCTATTGCCCGATTGATGAAGCCGTTTACGGACTCCCCGCGGGCTTCCGCGTGGGCTTTGATTTGCTCTCGATAGTCTGTGGTTGTTCTAATTTGAATCGTTGCAACAGGTTCCATATACGTTCTCTGTGCTTTTTTTTGCGCTTCTGTCTTTGGCGGCATCCATATCACCTCTTATGAATTTCATCCAGTATATCACACATTGTATATAGAATCAACTCTACATGTAGATATTTGGGCAGTCTGTCAATTGATATCTCCGTGTAGATATGCTATACTAAAGTCAGAAAGGAGGTGAAACACAATGGCAGGGAAAAAGAAAAGCGGTAAGCAGGACCAAACGCTCGCAGCTATCGTCCTGATTACCGCAATCCTGAACCTCGTCAAATCGCTGATTGAACTCATCAGCAAATTGATCGAGTGAGGGCCGGGAGGGGAAACCCTCCCACCTACAGGATACTAAAAATGCCTGCCGTTGTCAATAGATGCTTTTGACGAAAGGAGGAACCGCCGTGGAAATCGCAATCGACATCTTACTTGTGGCGCTGAATGCCGCTGTTGTCTGGCTGCTTTGGCGCAGAAGGTGAGGGTATATGAATGATATTGTTTTCCTGGAACCCAACAAGTTAGGTTCAGTACCTTTTACCACTTCGGATGTCATCGCCGAGTTTGCCGAAGTGCAGCACCATACCATTACCCGGCTGATTCAGCAGCACAAAGCGGACTTTGAATGCTTTGGACAGGTTCGATTTAAAATCGACGCAGTGCGAGAACCTGATGCACGTGGAACCAAGTATACAAAGTGCTATCAATTGAACGAGGAACAGGCCACCCTGCTTATGACATACCTGAAAAATACGCCGGTGGTTCGAGCGTTCAAGGTGGAGCTTGTGCGCCAGTTCTACGCTATGCGGCGGGAACTGACTGAACGGGCCGTTGCCAGAGCGAGACGCATTCCACCTCGGCGGAACATGACGGACGCGATCCGGGACTGCGTGCCGGACAGCCCTCATAAAAACCGACGGTACAAACAGTACACGGACCTGGCCTATAAGGCGGCCCTTGGCAAGACTGCCGCCCAACTTCGCAAAGAACGCGGGGTGTCGAAGAGGGCGAATGTAACGGAATATTTGACCGCAAAGGAAATCGAGGCTGCGGCTCAGATGGAGGGCCGTATCTCCGTTCTGATTGAAATGGGGATGGATTATCCTACAATCAAAGCCATTGTACTGCGGAAGCTGCGGATTGCGGTTTGACACTCCCTAAACAAATGAAAGCCGCCCCGGTGGTACGAACACCCGGACGGCAGAAGGGAGGCGAAGCAATGAACACCTTGAAATGCATCGCTGGCGTATGGTACGCCAATGGCAAGCCGTTCAAATGCTTGCACGACGCTCTTTTGAGCATCTGGCCGAAGTAAAGGCCACGGGGGTCGGAAAACCGGCCCCCACCTAAAAAGCCTCCCATTGGCATTATAGCACAGCGGGAGGGGTAATGCAAGGAGGATTTTTCGTATGAATTTGAGTATGGATATCATAGCCAAGATGATGAATGGTATTACCCAGTCCAAGGAATGGAACCGCATTTGCATGAAAGACCCCGGCATCAGCGCGGCTCAGGAAGGAATGAAAGCCCTTCTGGAGAAAGCCAGTCATGCAATCTCTTTTCAGCTATATGACGAAATCCTAGACGCTATCGGCGAAGTGGAAGCAGCCTATGCGGATGCGGCTATCCTCTATGGAATGCACGTTGCCTTCGTTCTCCAGCAGACTGCCGCCCACCCTGAAGACTTTTCTCGATATGCTATCAAAGCCGCCGCAGAACGGAGGGATAACCTATGAATGAACTTCAAAAGCCTTGGAGCAGCCAGATGATGAACGGGCTAAGTTTAACTTAGGGTTGTCCGAAGGAGGTACTGATGAACAATCTTCATATTTTTCAGGATGCCCAGTTTGGGAAAATCCGAGGTTTAAGATTGGACGATAATGAAAGGGCTAGATTCAATCTAGGGTTGTTCGGAAGCCCAACCAACTGCGGCATTCTGGCTCTGATGGACCGGATGGAGTGAGCTTATGACGGGAGTTGAACTATGCGAGGCGGTGGCGGGGCGGATCGCGGCATTGTGGCCTGAACGGGTGCTTTACCGGGACTTCTGCCCGGCGGACCACCAGCGGCCCTCTGGGTATCTGTACATCACCAGGGACGGCTACGCCAGTATAAACGCCCTGTTGGTGCGGTGGGATGTGGAAATGGAGCTGGAATTATTTTGCTCCACGGACGCATACGACATCTCTTCCACGGAGGAGCTGCGGCGGGAACAGGCGAAGGTGCTGGAGGCGTTCCCTGTGCCTCTGTCCGTTGGCCGTCGGCGGGTCTCGGTATCCGCGGCGGGCGACGGGATGGAACAGGGCAGCGCCTACGTCAAATTCACCGCCTCATGGGTGGAGGGGCGGCCCGCGGGTCTTCCTGGGCTGGACGAAGAGCATCCCGGCGGCGCGGGGCAGGCCGTGCCTTTGATGGAACATTTTGCATGGGACCACGGGGGAAAGAAGAGAAAGGATGAGGAAAGATGACAGAAAGCATCGGCCTTCCAAAGCTGAAAATCGCGTTCCAGGCCGCGGCGCAGGCGGTAAGCAACCGGACAAAAAAGGGGTATGTGGGCGTGATCGTGCGGGACGCGAAGGCACAGGGACTGCACAAGCTCCTGAGTGACACGATGATTCCCGGCGAGCTGGGAGAGGAAAACCGTGCTTACCTCCAGGACGCGTTTACGGGCAGCGACCGGGGCAGGCCCTCCCTCGTTTACGCGCTGGTGATTGCGCCGAGTACGGAAGAGGGCGTGAATACCGCGTCTCTGACCCAGGGGCTGGGCCTGCTGGAGTCGGTGAGCCTGGACTATCTGGCGGCCATGCCGGACGCGGTGGAGGAAGAGCTTGCCCTTGTGGATGCTTGGGTGCGGAAGCAGCGTGAGGAGTACCGGACGGTAAAGCTGGTGCGGCCCGCCGGGGAAGAGGGCAGCAACAGTATGGGCGTGATTGACTTCGACGAGCCCGGGCTGAAGGTCGGGAACGAGCCGGTTTCCCCCGCCCGGTTCTGCGCCCGGATTGCCGGCGTTCTGGCGGGGACTCCTATGGGGATGTCGGCAACCTATGCGCCCTTGCCCGAGGTGACGGCGGTGACGAACCGGGACAAGGACGCGCAGGCAGCCGCTGTTGACAACGGGCGGCTGATCCTCCTGCACGATGGACAGAAGGCGAAAATCGCGCGAGGCGTGAACAGTCTGACGGAGATTCCGGCGGAGGGAAAAGCGGATTGGCGGAAAATCAAGGTGGTGGAGACGATGGACCTGATCACCTACTATCTGCGGACCACCGTTGATGATGAATACCGGGGCAGATACCCCAACACCTACGACAACAAGCAGGTTCTGGTCTCTGAGATTTCCGCCTGGTTCCAGGAGCTGGAGGCGCAGGGTGTGCTGAACCGGGGCGAGAGCTGCTGCGAAATCGACTATCAGCGGCAGTTCGACTACCTGCGCGGCAAGGGAGTGGACGTGTCCGGCATGACGGAACAGCAGATTTTGGAGTATCAGACGGATTCCTGGGTGTTTTTGCGCTGCGGCGGGCGGGTCGTGGACGCTATGGAGGATTTTGAGGTCTTATTCAACAACCACTAAAGGGGGAGAGAAGCGATGGCAAGAACGATAGACCGCGCAAGCCGGGTCGTCTCCGGCACCTGGGGGCAGCTCTGGCTGGATGGAGAGCTGATTGCCGAGGTGAGCGCGTTTCAGGCGAAATTTACCAAGAACAAGCAGACGGTTTATCTGTGCGGCCAGTTCGTCAACGACACCAAGGCCATGAGCGCGGACGGAAAGGGCAGCGTCACCCTGTACAAGGTGGACAGCGGGAACCTGGCGCGGGAAGAGGGACTGCAAAACGGGGTGGACCGGCGCTACACCATTATTTCCAAGCTGGCGGACCCGGACAGCTTCGGCGCGGAACGAATCGCGCTCTACAATGTCAGCATGGATGACCTCACCCTGGCGGACTGGAAAGCCAACAGCACGGGGGAAATCACAATGCCCTTTACTTTTACCCGTTACCAGCTTCTGGACACGATTACGGAGGCCTGACATGGGGAACGCCGTAAACAAGCTTCTGGAGCTTCCCGCGGACCGCCCGCCGGACACCATGACCGTCCGGGTGGCGCGGCTGGACCTGGATTTGACACTGCGGGAAATCTCCTACAACAAAATCACCTCTCTGCGCGGGCGGGAGGACGCGGACCTGCTGTATCTGGCGGAGAGCATCGCGGACCCGGACATTCGTGACGAGGCGTGGTGGCGTGACCATATGGGCTGCCCGTCCCCGCTGGAGGCCCTGCGGAAGCTGCTGAAAAAGGGCGAGGCGGAGCGGTTGTGCCGGATGGCGGATACACTTAACGGGTACGCCCCCGGCAGCGTGCTGGAGGGTCCCAGCGAGGCCTTGCAGGGGGCTGCTGTCGGCGCGGCGCTGGAGGACCTGGAAAAAAACTAGGCCATGACGCGGACCTTGCGGCGGCGCAGGTGCTGCTGCTGAAATACGGCGTGTTTCCTGGGGATTTTCTCCGCCGGAGTCCCGGAGAGCGCGCCGTGGTCTGCGCCATGCTCATTGACCATCAGCGGCGGAGAGAGGAGGCGTGAGCGGTGGCGGCTTCAGCGAGTATCGCCATGAGCGTGAAAGACAATCTGTCGGCGGCTGTGGCGGGGATGCGGAACAGCCTGACCGGTATGCGGGGCGACGCAGCGGCACTCCAGGGGGAATTGGACCGGCTGAACGCGACGAAGGTCTCCTTAAAAATGGAACTGGACAAGACGGCTCAGCAGGCGCGTGAGGCGAAAAAGGCCTTTCTGGACCTGGGCGAGAGCGCGTCGGAGGCGGAACGCGAGGCGGCAAAGGCGGACTGGACACGGGCGGAAGCGAACCTGGAGAACATCCGCCAGCAGTATTCCTTGGTGTCGAAGCAGGTCCGGGAGACCACAAAGGATTTTGAAGAGGCCTCCGGGGCAATCGTCCGGGCGGGCAACCGGGCGAGTTCTTCCGGCGGCGGGACGGAGGAGGAAGCGGTTTCCGTACTGTCCGCGCTTGGTCAGGCGGGTATCCTCAGCATGGCCGGGGGCGTGGCCGGGGACTGGGCCAACACCTTGATTGGGTCCGCTTTCGGCAGCGAGGCGGGCGGCCTGATTTCCGGCGGGCTCAGCGGGGCTCTCAGCGGCGCGGCAATGGGGTCTCTGGCCGGACCGGCGGGAACTGCGGTGGGCGCGGCGGTGGGCGGCGCTCTCGGCCTGCTCGACGGGGGGAATCAGGCTGTGCAGGCGCGGGATGAGGCATTCAAGTCCTATTACGGCGGCCTTTACGATACGCAGACGGCGGCGCGGCAGGAGAGCTTGACCTCCGGAAGCACAATGGCCGCATCCCGTGAGATGAATTTGAGCGCCCTGACAACCCTGCTGGACGGGGACGCGGAGGCGGCGGGACGCTTTCACAACGAATTGATTGAAATCGGCCGGACGCCGCCCTTTTCCTATGACCTGGCGGCGGAAATGTCCAAAAGTATGCTGGGGCTGGGACTCTCTACAGACCAGGTGACGGACCGGATCGCCGCTTTGGGAGAGGCTGCGGCGGCGCTCGACCTCAGCAGCAGCGGCGTGAACACGATTATTTCCGCGCTGGAGACCGCTCAGATTTCCGGAAAGCTGGAAAGCCGTGTCCTGAAAAGCCTCTCCAAACAGGGCGTTAATGTATACGGCGCATTGGCGGAGGAGTTCGGGATTTCAGAATCCGACGTTGCGGCGAACATCGGAGATATGGACGTTGAGCGGGCTGTGGATGCTGTTTACCGCTATATGGGGACGGCCTTCGCGGGCGCGGCGGACGGCCTCACCAACACCTTTTCCGGCGCCTCCGGCATCGTGGACAGCCTCTTTGAAGATATCAGCAGCGCAATGGGCGCCGGGTACAATGATGAGCGTCTGGGCGGATTGCAGGCGCAGATTTCCGCTTACGGCGGCGCTCTGGGTGACGCCATGATGGAGGTCAACCGGGTCATTGGCGAGAATGCCGCGTATCTGGACAGCCTGCAAGAGCAATATGCGCGGGAAGCCCTTTCCGCCGTTCTGCTGGGTGAAGGGACCTCCCTCTACGGCGCGGACGGCCGGGGCCAGCTCTCCGGGATGCGGGACGCTTATCTTGCCGCCAGCGCGGAGTATGACGCTTCCGGGAGCCGTGAGGCGGCGCTGAAAATGCAGGAATTGACCGCGCAGGCCCAGGCAGTGGCGCAGGCGGCCTTCGAGTCCAGCGGCGCGTATAAAATGGCCCAGGACGCCCAGGCGGATTCTCTTTCCGCCCTCAGGGACAACACCAGCGCTCTGGAGGCGGCTACTGCGGCTTACAATTTGGCGGAAGAACGGACGAAGGGCGCGGGCGCGGCGCTGTTTCAGGCGGACCAGGCTTCCGCGCTGAGCCGGATCGGGAGTCTTGCGGACCCGGAACTTGCCGGGGCGGTCAGCGGGTCTCTGGGCTTTGCGGTAAAGGCAAACGCTTCCAGGTCTCACGCGGCGGGACTGCGGCGGGTGCCCTACGACAACTACGCCGCTTTGCTCCACGAGGGGGAACGGGTCCTGCCCGCCTCCGCCGTCCGGGAGGAAAGCGGGCCCCAGAGCTTCACCGTCAACGTCACGGGCAACACGTTCGGCGCCGGGATGGACGCGGAGGCTGTGGCGGAGGCGCTGGCGGACCGCATTGCCCTCCAGCTGGCGGCGGGGAACAGGGGGGCATATGCT
>CAOJHG010000066.1 GCA_948435975.1 uncultured Oscillibacter sp.
GGAGCAAGGCTGTGGTCATCCATCCCAAAGTGCAGGAGCGCATGGAGCAAGACCCGGCCTACGCCCAGGAGATTTACGCGAAAATCGACGCCTGGTTTACCTTTGACGCAGTGCGGAACGAAGCCATCATGCCCGGCAGCACATGGGATATGTCTCAGGCAGTTGCTATCGGCGAGGACGGGAACATCTGCAATGTCTGTTCCTCCAGCGGCGGAGGTGAAATCACCTGCTCTAAGAGCGGTTCTGACGAGGAAGAAAGCTGGTGGGATTTGCGCATGGCCCGCCACGCCGAATTCATGAAGCTGGCAGTGGAAAACCAGATTCAACGGCATATCCAGGCTTCCGAGCTGGCTGCGTCCGCCGCGGCGAAGGCCCAGCTTGCCAGCATGATAAGCGGTGGAAACCTTCTGGGGGTCTTCGGCGACGAGATTGCCGGCGTTCCCACGGAAACCGTTTTGGCAATCACACAGGCCCAGGTTTGGGGAACTGGGGCAGTTTTGTGATTTCCCCTCAAAAATAATGCAGAAGGACAAGGCTCGTCTGGACCTTGTCCTTTTTCATTTCGCTCAGAGCATCATATGGATTCAGAGGCCTGGCTGTCTTGCTGCAAACGGTTTCTTCTCTTCTGCTCTCGATACGCGCTTGGGCTGACCCCTTTTTTCTGATGAAACAGCTTGGAAAAATACAGGGCGTCCTGATAGCTCACCGATCGAGCCACTATCTGAACCGGTAGATCCGTATTTTTCAGCAAAACGCAGGCCTACCGGATGCGCCGGTCCAATAAATAGTCCTGAATGGAGACCCCCATCACCGCCTTAAACCGCCGGTGAAGATAGGAGCGGTTCAAGCACAGGTGGTCGGCAATGCCCTGGACGGTAATGGGGTCACAGTAGGCGCCCTCTATGATGTTCAGCGCCTCCTCCACATAGCTGGAGCGGGCCTCCGACGCGGTCAGCTTTTTATTGGGGAACTGTTCCGCCAGCAAAAACAGGTACTCATATAAAATACTGTTCATCAGCAGGTCCCGGCTCCGGCCCTTCTGCTCTGCCTCAAACAGCCGCTCGTGACAGGCGCGCAGGCGGGAATTGTCTCCATATCGGAATACCAATGTCTCCGGCAGGCAGGTGCGTCCCAGATAGCTCCCCACCTTGATTCCCTGCATCCCGATCCAGGTGTAGATCCACGGCTCCTTTTGGTCCGCCTCATAATAGATCACATCATTCGGACAGATGAGAAAGGCGTCCCCCTCACAGAGATGAAACACTTTTCCCCGGGTCTGGTATATCCCTTTTCCCGACAAAATGTAATGGACCAGATAGCCGTTGCGCAGCAGCGGGCCGTAGCTGTGACCGGGTTCACAGTTCTCATAGCCGCAGGTATAAATCATGGCGTCGATATTTTTGGTGAAGTCGTTGGAAAAGATATAGTCCTTCAAGCTGGTCTCCTCCCGGTCCGGAAGTGGTCACAAAGAGCGATAGCACGGTTACATTTCTCCATGTTCAACTCATTTTACCTAATTTATAATAGAATTGCAAGAGGGAACCGGCCGAATTCTTTCTTATACTGGAACAAAACATATAAGGAGGGTCCGAAATGGACGCGAACAAGCGCCAGAGATACGAAAAAATTGCGGAGGAACTGACCCGGCTGTCCGGTGGAAAGGAGAACATACAGGGCGTCGCCCACTGTGCCACCCGGCTGCGGATTGTTCTGAAGGACAACGATCAGGCCGACCTGAAGGCCATGGAGGATGTGGACTTGGCCAAGGGCGTTTTTGTGGTGGGCGACCAGGTGCAGATCATCTTCGGCGCCGGTCTGGTCAATGATGTATACGAGGTCATTGCCAGCTATAACAACATGCAGGGCATGAGCCTTGGAGATTTGAAGACAGTGGCCAACCAGAAAATGAATCCCCTTCAGAGACTCATCAAGGCGCTTTCCGACGTATTTGTGGACATTATGCCCGGCATTTTGGCGGCGGCCCTGCTTACCGGCTTGTCCGGCGTGCTGGGAAACCTGGAATTCGTCCAGAGCAACGCCACCCTCTACGGTATCAATACGCTGATTAACATTGCTTCCGGCGCGATTTTCGGCTTCCTGCCGCTGGCGGTGGCCTACAGTGCCTGCAAGCGCTTCGGCGGCCGGCCTATCCTGGGGATTGTCATGGGCTGTATTATGCTCAGCGGCTCCCTGGCTGACGCTTACGCCGCCGCACAAGGCACGGCTGACGTCACAACGCTCCATATCTTCGGCCTGCCAGTGGAATTGGTCGGCTTCCAGGGCGGCATCATTGTAGCGCTGCTTATGGGCTGGGTCACCGCGAAGCTGGACAAGTTCTTTGAGAAAAAGGTCCCCGAGGTGGTCCGCCTGCTGGTCTCCCCCCTGCTGACCACTTTGGTTGGCTCACTGCTGCTGTTTACCGTGATTGGACCTGTAGGCCGCGGCCTCTCCTCCGGACTGACCAGCGCCCTGGTATGGATGACACAAAACCTGGGGGTATTTGGCTATGCTGTCTTTTCCGGCTGTCAGCAGTTGGTTGTCATCACCGGCCTGCACCACATCTTCGGCGCCATTGAGGCCCAGCTCCTGGCGGACACCGGACGGAATTTCCTCAATCCCCTGATGTCCGTGGCAATCATTGCCCAGGGCGGCGCGGTCCTGGGCTACCTGCTCCGGCATAAGGACAGCGTGAAGACCCGGGAGATGTGTATTCCCAGCTTTATATCCGTTCTCTTCGGCATTACCGAGTCCGCCATTTTTGGTGTAAACCTGCGCTACCGCTACCCCCTTATCGGCGGCTGCATCGGCGGCGCTATGGGCGGTGTGGTGGTCTATTTGACCAACCTGGCCGCTGTGGGCTTCGGCACCACCGTCCTGCCCGGCATCGCCCTGGCTGATCCAGCCAACAACGGCTATATGAGTTATGTGATTGCTCATGCAGCAGCCATTGCCGGCGGCTTTGTCCTTACCTTGGTGCTGAGCGGCTTTATGGAAAAATCTGCCCAGGCAAAAGAGAAGGGACAGACTTCCTCCGCCGCTCCCGCCCTCACCCCCTCCGAGACGCCTCTGCCCGAGGAGTTCTTCGGCTACGCCCAGGGAACCATCCTTCCGCTGGAGGAGGTCAAGGACGCCACCTTTGCTTCTAAGGTGCTGGGGGACGGCGTGGCTGTGATTCCCTCCGCCGGGCAAATCTTCGCCCCCGCCGACGCAGTGGTCACCAACCTGGCGGACACCAAACATGCGATTGGCCTGATGACCTCCGGCGGCAACGAAATTTTAATCCACATCGGCGTGGACACTGTCAAGCTGGGCGGCAAATACTTCAAGCCTCATGTGAAGGATGGCGATGTTGTGCGCAGGGGCCAGCTTCTGATTGAGTTCGATTTGGAGCAGATCAAAAAGGCGGGCTTTGAAACTGCTGTTCCGATGCTCTATACCGATTCCTCTGATGACCTGCTGCTGGAAAAGCTGGTCTCCGGTCCCATGACGGTCCAAACCAAGATAGCTGAAATGAAAAAGGCGTGATTTTATGGATAGAAAGCTGATCTTTCTGGACATCGACGGCACTCTGGTAGCCGCACTGTCCAGCCCTGCGCCCCGGGTCCGGCAGGCGGTCCGGCAGGCCCGGGCCCAGGGCCACCTGGTATTCCTGTGTACAGGCCGGAATCTGCCCATCATCGGCTCTGACATCCTGGAAATAGGCTTTGACGGCATCGTTGCCAGCGCTGGGAGCTATGTGTCGGCGGGAGGCCAGGTGCTGTTCGACAGCCTTCTTCCCGAGGCGCGGGTACAGGAGTGCCTCACCGTATTCCACAGACATGGCATGTTTTGCCGCATTGAAACCCCTGAGGGGATTTATACTGATCCCCAGATGGAGGCTTTGCTGCGCAGTGCCTTCCCCGATCCCCGAAATTCTGAACTCATCCGGATGCAGAAGGAACTCGAATCCGGCCTTACTATCCGGAAATATGAGATGTATACGCGGCAGGGAGCCTATAAGCTGTGCTTCACCAGTACCAGCCTGGATGCCGTCCAGAGTGCCAAAGCATTCCTGGACGACCGCTTCGAATTTATCGTTCACCCTTACGGGGGCAGCACCTCCTGCTTCAACGGCGAAATCATCCCCAGGGGAATTGACAAGGGAAGGGGCATGGAACTGATCTGCCGTCACTTCGGCGCCGCCCTCAAGGACGCTATTGCCTTTGGAGACAGCATGAACGACGCCGCTATGCTGGAATGCGCCGGGCTCAGCGTAGCTATGGGCAATGCCTGCGACGAATTGAAGGCAATGGCAGACATCATCTGTGAGGATGTAGCTCATGACGGTGTCTATCAGGCGTTTTGCCGCTTAGGTCTGTGCGGATAAGGACATACCACTGCGTCCATCCCGAGCGGCCGCTCAAACCATATCAAACTATGTTTTCCCCTTTGAATCTTGCGTTGTTTTCCACCAGCTCCTCAAATGTGACCGGCATAAAACCGTTGATGTCCACACCTGCGTTCAGCACCCGCTCCCGGACGGCAATCAGCGGCCAGAAATCGGCCCGCCTGTCGTTGTGGATGTGCCCGTGAATCATGTAGCTGCGTGCGGAATGCTTCCAGCTCAGCAGCGGATAGTGGCACAAGGTGATTGCCCGCTTCCCGTCAGTCGTTTCGAGGAACTGGCCTACGCTCTCAAAATATTTTGCGGTGTCCAGCGCCGCCATCCAAGCGCCGTCGTGATTGCCGGTAATCAGGCGTTTTCTCCCCTTGAGGCGCTTCAAAATCTGTTCCGCGTTGACTGCGTGCAGAAACATATCTCCAACAATATAGACGGTATCATGACCGCGGACCCGGCGGTTCCAGTTTTCAATCAGCGCCTCGTCCATCTCCGCCGCGCAGGAGAAGGGACGGCTACAGAAGCGGATCACGTTTTCATGCCCGAAATGCGTATCCGCGATAAAGTAAATCATCGTATCACCTTTCTTTTGATGAGGACAGAACCGCACGGAGCCGCCCCCAAAATTTACCAGCGCAGAATTTTTCGGGTTTCCGCCTCATATTGTCTCCCGCCCGGTTCTGTCCCGTTCCCACGGCAGGACAGGAGACAGCGCCCCTTCGGAAAGTACAGCGCTCCCCGGCGAATGAGGTCCAGTATGTTGGGAAAGGAGTGGATTGCCACCGCCCGCTCCTCCCCCTCGTCATAGATTACCTCCAGCACGATGTAGCCGCTCCCCTTTTCGGCGGCCAGGCGCATCTGCTCGTTGGACAGGGGCAGCAGCGAACGGGCTGCGCTGCCGGGCGTGTGGGTCTTGACCTCCAGATAGTAGCTGTAGTTTTTCGCCTCCGTGGTCGTGGTGACGCGGATATCCCAGCCGGCCTGGTGGTAGTCCTCCGTATCCGGACGCTCTACCACCGTCTGTCCAGTTCCGTCCGGTGACGTCAGCACGGCGGCGCGGTCCCCCTCCTGCCGCTGTACGGCACAGCCCTGCCGGACCAGGGACTCCACCACCGCCCGGAAGGCGCAGCGTTCCCCCGCCGCTCCAATCCTGCGCAGGCGCTCCTGACGTTCCTCATCACTCAGGCCGCCCCATTCCCCGAGCCACATTCCGCTATTCAAATCAAAGATGCCGCCTTGGTCTTCCTGCTTCTCTGTCCAGGTCTTATCCGCCCAGAGCAGCCGCTCCAGTTCCTCCGGGTCGTCTGTTCCCGCCAGGGCCAGCAGACTGCTGAGCTGGTCCGCCTTTTTGCGCAGACTGACTGCCGCGCTGGGAGTCAGCAGTTTCATCTGGTCCTCTTCCTTGCAGAATGTGGGGAAGTACGCCTCCGCCTGTTCTGGGTGCTCCCGCAGCCAGCTCAGAAGCCGGGTGCAGGCTTCCTGTAACTCCAGCGGAGCTTGAGGCAGACTGGAACGGGCAAAAAACTGGAGCAGCGCGGCATTGAGCTCCCCGGCCGCCGTCTCCAAAGTCATAGCGGGCAGCCGCCAATCCTTCAGGGCCAGCCGCTGGTCTGCCAGAGCGGCGTACAGGTCACAGCTTTCCCGTTCACCCCGAAAGCAAACCGCGATTGCTTTCAGCTCCTCGTCCCCCACTTCGTCCAGCTTCATCTGAGAGGGGGCACAGAACTCCCCGCGCTGGTTGAGTATGATTGGGGTCTGATACAAATCGGACACCCGAAGATATTGGGCGGCCTTGGCATAGAGCTGGTTCAGCCATCGAACGGGGTCCGTCTCCGCCTTCCGTCCGCGCAGGATCTCCGCCAGCGGCTCCAGCATCGCCTTGCTCTGGACCAAACGGAGCAGGTGATTCAAAACGCCCCGGCAGGCAAAGCGCCACATTCCCTCGCTATGGGGCAGGGAAGAACAGTCCTCCCGCTCTGGCAGGTCCCGCCAGCCGGCCTGGGCCAGCCGGTACATATCTCCGTCCGGCCCGGAGGCCAGCAGAAGCCTCCACGCCTCGTCCCACATTTTTTCATAGGAGGCGCCGTACCAGGCAAAGTTCTTTACAGGGAACCTTTGATTGCTGCGGGTAGTAATATAACTGACAAAATCAGAGACCGGATAGGCCGGGGGCAGCGCTTCCGCGTGGACTGGACGGAACTCCGGGCAGAGCAGCCTGCTTCTGATGTTCAGCCGGTCCATATCCGCCAGTCCGTCCAGATACCCCGAGGCATCCTTGAGAATTTCGGGAATACCGGGGTCGCTGTATAGCTCCTTGACTGTATACAGCCTGCCGCGGTTCAAGTTCTCTTCATTCTGGCTGGGGAAAACAGCCGTGCTCCCAGCGCAAATCCCAGCAGCGGCAGCGCTGTCCTCCATGGCCAGATCATACAGGCGGGCCAGCCACCGCGCCGGGACCTCTTCCTTCAGGCCGTGGAGGACAATCCTCTGCGCCTGCTTCAGCACGGTTTCCAAATCGGCCACTTTGTCCTGGGGCGGCATATAGCTGGAAAAAGCGCTGTACCAGTCCGTTTCCCCCTCCGGGACCAGCACGCCCCGAATTTGGGCGCAGAGCTCCGCCAGGGCCTTGCGCGTTGCGGGCTCCTTTCCCCGGACGAGGTACAGTCCCCGCTCACAGAGTGCTCGGCGCTCCTCTCCCACGGGCAGCAGCTTCTGTCTGGACAAAAAAGTATACAAACAGTCATAGATGTGTCCGCGGACCCAGACGGCGGACCACTCCTTGTTCTCCTCCTGAGGCGGAACAGCGGCCAAATGCTCCGCGCCCCTGGGGTCCAAAGCATACAGGGCGCTGAAGAAGCGCTGGTAGAGAGACACCGCCCAATCTATGACGGCTCGATTCTCCTTGGCGTCCAGGGATTGCTCATGTTCCACCAGAGAGACGCCGCTGCGGGGCTCGTTGGGCCGCAGGGCCAGGCTGTTGAGAACGACCGGGAAAGGGAACCGCTCTGAGCCCACCAGGGGAAAGTCAATGAACAGCCGGGGCGTGCCTGGAGACAGAGGGAGAAAACCCTGCCCCGGCTCCCACTCCGCGGCAAGGGCAACATTGTCCTCCCGAAGCAGGAAAAAAGTGCAGGCCTTTTCGCCCACCAGGATTTTCAGCCGCTCCAGGCCGTTGGGCATGTGGGTGCGCTCTCCCCGGCGGAAGAGAAGAGAACTGGTTTCCCCGCTCTCTCGGAACAGCAGCTCCACTTCCCCCAGCCGGTCGGAGAACAGCATGATAAAGGCCAGGGTGCTGCGCAGATCCTCAGCGCCGATGTGGGCAATCTCGCGGCTGCGGTCCAGGCAGATGCGGAAAGTCCTGTATGGTTCCCCTTCGTCCTTCAGCAGAGAATGCACGTCTACCTTCATGCTCAGTTGGAAGGTGGACATGAACCCGGTGCCGAACTGTCCCACCCCTTCTCCGGGCTTTTTGGAGGAAACCTGATTGACGATGGACAAAATGTCCTTCACTGAAAACGGCTTCCCGCTGTGGCGGAAATAAACGGCGTCGTCCGTCAGCTCAATCTGCACCCGGACGGGGCGGTTGGGATAAGCCAGGTCCCGGGCGTTTTGCAGCAGCTCGGTGGGCCAGCGGCGGGCCTGGACAGGGTCAAATTCGTTGCGGATACGGTCCATACTCTGTAAAATTTTGTTAGCCACGCCCTTTTGATAAACTTGGCTGATTTTTTTGTCAATCAATTCGGCATACATAGGATTACTTCCTTCTCTTTATTGCTATCCCCAGTGTATCATAGGCGAAAGCGCAAAATTTACGAGCGGTGTATATTTTTATGCAGCATCCATCTCCGTTAAAAATATTGGCAAAAACTATTGAAATACCTGGCTTTTTATAGTATCATTCCGTTATATTTCTTTTAATGGAGGTGCGCTTTTATGCTGGCAGATTTGATTCGTGCGTTCTGCAAGGAACCTGATAACAATTATGAGGTATATGAAAATTACACAAAAAGTACGAAGACGATGGTTGGCGAGATGACGGTAACGACGATTGGCATTGTCGTAAAACAAGACGGCTCTTCCATGGATATGCTGGCGCAGCTGACCAGTTATCTGGAGGCAAAGGGGTTTGATGATCCGCTCCTGGAGCTTGAGGGTGTATCTACAGATGCGCTCGGCCCGGATGCGATTGT